>CAZXMY010000060.1:0-9662 GCA_964641325.1 uncultured Flavobacteriaceae bacterium
CAATGAGAGACTGCCTGTGCCTTTTGTATCTGCCCATAAATACGAGCCTCCAGCATCTTGTATAAGCCGTGCAGGCCAACTTTCTCCTTTAGGTAAATACCAGACATCTTTATACATTGCACCACTAATTACCGTAGGCTTTTGAGCGACTTTTTGTACTAATTCTTTGGTGCGGTTATACTCCTTTTCGATTTCGGTAAAAAGGGAATCTGCAAGTTGTTCTTTGCCATAAAGAGCTCCAAAAAACTTAATCCATTCGGCTTTTCCCAATGGGTCTTGCTCTACCCAATCGCCATTGTACAAGACAGGAATTCTTGCTTTTTGTGCCACCTCAAGCGACTTGTTTTGTCCTTCTACCCCAAAACTCACTATGGCCTCTGGGTTTAATTCTAAAAGCACTTCGGTATTAATAGATTCATTTTGACCCAGTTCTTTTATTTTGTTATTTGCTATACGCTTTCGCGAAAGCGTACTAGACACATAGTCCAGATTAGGAAAACCTACTAAAGTATGGGCAACGTCCAACATTTCTAAGGACGGAATATGAGTGGTTGAGGTAACCACAACGGTCTCCAGCGGAACGGAAATTTTTGTGATATTTTTCGGAAGGTTTAGGTTGGGGTTTGCGGTTTTAGGTACTAAGGCATAGCGCAAGGTATCTGTGCTGTTGGGAAAGGCTTTGGTGACCTCCAGAATCTTGTAATCTTGAAAATCTAACATCCTAAAACCTTGTGCGTATGCTATGGGAATTAATGCGCCATTTGTCGTGATGCTGTTCTTTTTAGGGTTGTTACAACTGGCAGCGAGTATGATAAGAAACAGAAGGGCAAGGTTTTTCAAAAGCTGAAGATTTGTGAAGTATCAAAAGTAGCAATTTTAAGTTTTCCCGTACTATAATGACAAAGATTTGGTATATATTTGCACCGAATATAGGTTGTAGTACGTAACACATAGTACTACATTAAAAGGGAATTTTGTGAAATACAAAAGCTGTTCCCGCAACTGTAAGCATTACCTAAAGTATCCTTTAGGTCGTATGACTACTGCAAAGCCACTGGAATAAGGCGTTATTCTGGGAAGGTGTCATACGAAGCGAGCCAGGAGACCTGCCTACATTCTTAAAACGAGATGACTTTCGGGTAAAGGGTCTACGAGTATGAGAAGAGCTTACTATATATTAATTGTTATTTGCTGTCTTTGCGCTACGTCAACACGAGCCCAACTTGATAGTCTTCAGGTATTACCAGAAGTGGTAGTGTCTGATGAGAAGTTGCGCGATTTCTCGCCGGGTCTGGCTATAGAGAAAATAAGTGATAGTGTGATTACAAAAAGCAGTAGCTCTTTAACGCAACTCGCACAACAAGAGACTTTAATCTACTTGCGAGAGAATGGCCCTGGCGGCGTGTCCTCGCCTTCATTGCGTGGGACAACTGCGCAACAAACCGCTGTAGTTTGGAATGGGATTAATATAAACTCACAGCTTAACGGGCAAACAGATTTTAATACGATCGCTACTAGGAACTACGACAATATATCCTTGAGAACAGGTGGCGGCAGTATTCCTTATGGATCTGGAGCGATAGGAGGCAGTGTACATCTCAATAATGATATTCGATTTGGTAAACGCTTTGAGAATGACTTATTCTTGAGTTATGGTAGTTTTAATACTACCGAAGCGCAGTTTACATCTACCTATGGAACAGAGGGTTTTTATCTAAATGCAGGCATAGATTATAGAAGTAGTGATAATGATTTTGAGTATCTCGATACCGAACTTTTTAATGAGAATGGCGAGTTTGAAAATACGAACCTCAATCTTAATGTAGGCGTACAATTAAGTCAGAAGCAATTACTAAAATTGTATCACAATAGCTTTATAGGAAACCGAAATTTTGCGAGAACACTTACAGCTCCTTCTGATGATGGATTTACCGATAGAAATGCGAGAACCCTTGTGGAATGGGATGTTTTGGATAAAAAATGGGATAGTAAATTGCGTGTGGCTCATATTTTTGAGCAGTTTCAATTTTTCCCCAATGGCTTACAGGATACCATCTCTACGATTGGTAAGGCAATTAGGTATACCACAAACTATGATTTTACTTATAGGTTTACAAAAAACACTTCTCTCAAAACCATTGTAGATTATACTACAGTGACTGCAGATGGTACAAATAGTAGTAGGGCTGCGCGCAACATATTTTCTGGAGTGGCATTGTGGAGTCACAGGCTTAGTTCTAAATTATCCTACGGCGCACAAGTCCGTCAAGAACTTACTAATGATTATGATAGCCCTTTGCTATTAGGTGTAGGTGTTGAGTACGCTTTCGCGAAAGCGTACTCCTTAAAACTCAATGCTTCTCAAAATTATAGAATACCCACTTTTAATGATGTGTTCTGGCAAGGAGCCGGTGCGGTAGGAAATCCAGATTTGTTACCAGAAAGTAGTAATCAATTAGAATTAGGGCATAGCATTACAGTAAAAAATCTGGAACTAGGGCTACAGACGTATTATATAAGTACTGAGGATTTAATTGTGTGGTTGCCAAATTCTATGGGGATATGGAGCCCTATAAATGTGAATAGTACCGAGCATTATGGAGCAGAATTAAATGCAAAATATCAATATACGTTTAATGAGCATACGTTTTCGGCAAGAGGGAATTATGGATATACAAAGGCCATTAATACCGAAACCGAAAATCAATTAATATTTGTACCCGAACAAAAGGTAACGGCAGCAATAGGATATCATTTTAAGAAGTGGACAGGTTACTATCAGTTTTTATATAATGATAAGGTGTATACAACTTCGGACCAAAGTAGTTCCATACCTGGATACGCAGTGTCCAATCTGGGCGTAAGTTATAAGGTGTTGCAAAACAATGCGAATCAACTATCTCTGGCATTAAGAGCGAACAATATTTATAATAAGAATTATCAAACGGTGGCGTTCCGACCGAATCCGGGACGAAATTTTTTAATACAAACAAGCTATACTTTTTAATTATGAAACAATTTAAACTAAGTCTATTATTTATTCTATTAATCCTCGGATTCGTATCGTGTGATGATGATGAAACGAGCTCTGCCGCAAGTTCTCTTGAATTTTCGGGTTCTGCTGTAGTTATAGAAAATGAAGACGTTATTGCCATAACAATACAAAGAAATGGAGGTCAAGGAGTGTTGGAGTTAAGTTATGAATTGGCTGGAACGGCGGTTGCTGGCGAAGATTATGTGTTACCAGATTCTAATGCTTTTTCGGTGCCGGTAAATGGCGCGACTACACTGGAATTTCAGCTTATCAATGATGATGAGGTTGAGGGTGATGAAACCTTCATTCTCTCCTTAGTAGAGGAGGAGTTAGAAATCGTCATTACGATAAGTGATGATGATACATTCCCTTTTGAAAACGGTGTGCTAATTACTAATGAAGGACCTTTTAATAACGGTTTTGGATCTGTATCCTTTTTAAATAGTGTTTTTACCACTGCGGATAATGATATTTATCAGGATGTGAATGGCGATAATTTGGGTAATATAGTTCAATCCATCGGGTTTAATAATGATGATGCTTATGTTGTTGCAAACGTAAGTAATCGTATTACGGTAGTAAACAGATTTACTTTTGAAGAAACGGCACGTATCGAGAGTGGTTTAGAAAACCCAAGATATTTTATAGCTGTAAATGGTACCGGATATGTATCCAACTGGGGAGATCCGTTTGTGCCTACAGATGATTATATCGCGATTATAGATTTAAATACGAATACCGTTACGGGTACAATTCCAGTAGGTGAAGGTCCGGAACGTATAATTACAGATGGTCAAAATGTGTACGTAGCTTTGCGAGGCGGTTTTGGGGTAAATAATCAAGTTGTTGTGATTGACCCAATTTCTAATTCGGTACTTACAGAAATTCCAGTAGGTGATGTGCCAGACTCAATGGCTTTTGATGAAAATGGAGTTTTATGGGTTCTTTCACAGGGAAGTCCTGCTTTTACGGGTAACGAAACTGCTGGACAGCTTAATAGTATCAATACGGCAAATCAGTCTGTGATTGATGTATTTACCTTTGCCGTAGAGGAGCATCCTTCATTTTTAAATATTGTTGAAAACGATTTGTTTTACTATTTAAATAGCGCTGTATTTCAGTCAGATGCTACAAATTTTAGTATTCCAGAAAATCCCGAGTTTACCACTCCTGTTCTATTTAATATGTTTTTACCTAATAATAGAACATTAATAGGCTGCGATGCTGGAGATTTTGCCAGTAACGGTGATATTCTTTTGTATGATGTTATAACAGGAGATCTGCTCAATGTTCTTGAAGTAGGGATTATACCTAATAATGTGTATTTGAATTTTCAGGAATAGGAGCTTCTAACTTTTTGAAGAATTATATAAGACAGATGCTTGAGGGATAAGACTTTATTCCTCGAGCATCATTCTTTGATACAAAGGATCATTTTGGTCACTTTCAAAGCTAGTGCGATTCTGAGTTTTATTAGCTCTCTGGCGAGCGGCACTTCTAGTTTGTGTAATTTCTTCGAGGGCAATATCAAACAGTGGTTCTCCTGGGAATCCTAATTGTCCAAGATTTGCAAAGTCTTCTGCGATTTCTATATCTGGTGTAAATCCATCAAAATAATCTGTAAGACCATTAGCATTTATAGAACGCAATACAAGAGGCAGCATCACATACCTATGGTTGGGATTAGCTTGACTACGGGAAAAATTAGGAGCAGGTGCGTCGTATAATAGAAAAGATCCTTCAAACTTGCCAGACGTATTGGTGCCAATCTGTACTACTTCTATATACGGATCAAGGCCGCTTAATATAAGTTCGCTTGCAGAAGCCGTACTGCTAGTAGTGAGCACAAATACTCGTGTTAATCCTAGGCTATTAATAGCACTACCATTACCTATCTGATTATTAAAGTTTCGATCCGTTTGAAATTCTGGATTACGATCTGCATTATAGGCCTGCGTAATAAATACCTCATTATTAAATTGTCCCGTAATCATACTTGATAAGTCATTTGCTGTCTCAATAGATCCACCACCATTGTAGCGTAAATCCAGAATTAAATCTGTTATTCCTGCAGCTTGAAATTCACCAAAAGCAGCATTGAGTTGGGGATCGAATTCATTAGTAAATCCAGTATAATGTAGATATCCAACTTGCTCGCCTTCAACATCTATTGTTCGTACGGTATGAACGGGATTAATATTGAGTTCAACTTGGGTTAAATCTATAGAAGTTCCATTAAGCGTGAAATTAACACCATCATAATCGGCTAGATTAATAGTGTACGCGGCTTGCCCAAAAATGGCTGTCAAATCTGACGACGTTGTTAGATCAACTCCATTTACTGCAGTAAATAGCATACCGCGCTGTACACCAGCAGTTTGAGCAGGGCTATCATTAAATACAAATCGTACTACACCAAAAAGGTTACTTGGGTTATTAGGGTCTTCTAAAATTGAAAAACGCATACCTGTAGAAGTTCTAACCCCTGCTAAGGCATTTTCTAACTCGACAAAATCAGACCTAAGAATACTAAAACGGTCTTGAAAAGAAAGAAGTGCATCAAAGGTCTCTTCTGGAGAATCAAATTGAGATAAGAATTCAGTTCTATCTGCATCACTCGCAAAACGATCATTGGCTAGGTCAGGAACGTCTTCTTTATATAAAGACCAGAAATTAAGACCTCGGTAGATAAATTCAGATATCTCTAGTGTTGTAGCGGGTCTTAAATTATCATCGATATCATCATTACAAGAAAATAATATGGCTGCGGTGAGTAGTGGTAGAATAAGTTTTTTCATAGCATGTCTTGTTGGCAAGGATAAAAATCAAATATAATTTATAAGTACAATAAATATTTGCTCCTTATTTTTTTAAAATCTTCAATGTCTTTGATCCAAGAACGTTTAATTTCTTTAAAAGTGTATCCCTCTTCTATCTGTTTTTGTAGTGAGGTGTTTCCAGCGTGCAATGTAAAACTTGCGGTTTTAAAGAAATTCTCTTTGTCAGTATATCCGGTATAGGCTTCAATGAGCCATTCTAGATTAACGCGTTGCATATATTGAGTCGTTCTTAAATCCAAACCTTGACATAATTTTCCTTTTTCTTTTGGATTTTTAGAACCAAAATTAGGTTGAGGCGTATATTGAAAAGGGAAAAAGGAGTCTGGTAATTTAGACGATCCAAAAATTTGAAATTGCATTTCTGTTCCACGTCCTGCGTTTATATGTGTACCTTCAAAAAATCCTAAACTTGGATATAAGTTAATACTCTTGTCATTAGGCAGATTGGGCGATGGCCTTACAGGAAGGCTATATTTTGATTCACGACTCCAGTTTGTGAGAGGAATTACGGTAAGAGTAGCTTTATTTGCGTGGTCAATCCATTGCTCACCAACAAGCATTTGTGCATATTCTCCTATAGTCATCCCATACACTAATGGGACAGGATGCATGCCTAAAAAGCTACTGTGCTCAGATTCAAGTGTTGGTCCATCTATATAATGTGCGTTAGGATTGGGACGATCTAGAACGATTATAGGAATTCCTTTTTCTGCTGCGGCTTCTATCACATAAGTAAGTGTAGAAATATAGGTGTAAAATCGTACGCCCACATCTTGAATATCAAAAAGGAGTATATCAAGATTATGTAATTGTTCCTGTGTAGGTTTTTTGTTTTTTCCGTGTAAGGAGATAATAGGCAAACCCGTTGTCAAGTCTTTACTGTCTTTTATGTTTTCGCCGGCATCTGCAGTTCCTCTAAAACCGTGTTCCGGGGAAAATACTTTAACCACATTTATTTCCCGCTGTAATAAAGAATCTACAATATGTGAACTCTCGTTTTTATGATGCGGGTAGGTTTTAAATAAGAGTCCACTAGGATTGGTGATAATTCCTACTCTTTTGCCTTTAAGTAAGGGTAGATATTTTTCAGTTTGGTTGGCGCCAACAATTATTTCGTTTGGAGCAACACTTGTGCTATTGGAAGTTTGCGCTTTACCGCTTTGCTCTCCCGTTGGTCGTGAACCTCTCAAGTTCGCTTTCGCGAAAGCGAGCTCGCCAGATTCAATACTGTCTGTGGCCTTGCCTATCGAAGTGTCCTGAGTTTCTTTACTATTTCCACAAGAAATAATAAGAAATAGCGTTAGAAAAAGGGTATTTTTGATAAAAAGGTTGACCATTTGAATCTCGAATATTTTATAGCCAAACGTCTAAACGGGGCAGCATCGTATAAAAGTAGTGCTTCTAGTACGATTATAAAAATTGCTATTACCGCGATTGCTCTTGGGATAGTGATGATGCTCATTGCGATAGCTACAACTTTTGGGCTGCAAGGGAAGATTAGAGAGAAGGTTTCTGCTTTTAGTGGTGATATATTGGTCTCTAATTTTGATGGGAATAACAGTGAAGAAACGGTTAATCCTGTTTCGATACATCAAGATTTTTACCCCAATTTTACCGCAGTACCTGAGGTAAGTCACGTGCAAGCCATTTCTACAAAGGCTGGTATCATTCGTACAGCAACAGATTTTGAAGGAGTAATGGTTAAAGGTCTTGGTGCAGACTACGACTGGAACCGTATTGAAGAATATATTATACAAGGTCGCAAACCCGTTTTTACAGAAAAAAAACTCAATACAGAAACGCTAATTAGTACCTATCTAGCAAATAGATTAGGATTTGAATTGGGGGATAAGCTTATCGTATATTTTATTAATAAAGATTCTGGTAGACCCGTGCCGTTGCGCCTGGATATAGTAGGATTTTATGAAAGTGCGTATCAGGATTTTGACAAGGTGTATCTGATGACAGATATACGCCATATAGGTCGTATTAATAAATGGGATACGGATGCTGTAGGCGCTTTTGAAATTTTTGTGGAAGATTTTGATGAGGTTCAGGAGGTGAAAAATAAAGTGTATCAAAACTCAGGTTCTACGCTGCGCGCTATGAGTGTTTTAGAACGGAGTCCTACGATTTTTGATTGGATAAGCCTTTTTGATTTTAATATGTACCTCATTATTGCTGTGATGGTTATTGTAGCCGGAATAAATATGATTGTGGCCTTGCTTGTTCTTATTTTGGAACGTACTAAGATGATAGGAATTCTTAAGGCTATGGGTAGTAGCGACTGGAGTATCAGAAAATTGTTTCTGTATAATTCTTTCTACCTTATAGCGATAGGTCTATTTTGGGGTAATCTTATAGGTCTTGGTGCCTTATTTGTTCAAAAATATTTTGGAATAATAACGCTTAATCCTAAAACCTATTATGTAAATGAAGCGCCCGTTTTTATTAGTTTTTGGCACATCTTGTTACTTAATGTAGGTGTCGTTGTATTGTGTTTGTTAATGATGCTAATTCCTTCGTATATCATTACAAAAATTAGTCCTGCCAAGAGTATACGGTTTGAGTGAGAATAAGGGTAACCCACTTAATTCTAGGAGTATATAAATCTAGTTTTATAGTCTACAGCTGCGTTCATATATGAGCATAAAAAAATGTAGTATATTTCGCTAAAATTAATAATAGTGAGCCTAGAAAAGCACCAAATATTATCTGATATGATTCGTCTGGCGATGGCAGATAATAAAATTGACCAAACCGAATATGATTTTATTAGTGCTGTTGCAGCGCGATTAGAAGTGCCTCAAGAAGAGGTCGAAGATTTAATACAAAATCCTGTGCCGTCGGGTGTTTTTAAAACAGAATTAGAACGCATCACACAGTTTCATAGACTGGTATTATTAATGAACGTAGATCAAGAAACGCATGTGGCTGAAGTAGATAATTTGCGTAATTATGGTTTGAAAATAGGTATTCGTCCAGAAGCGATTGAGCAAGTTTTTAATGAGATGGGAGAATATGAGAATAAGATGATTCCCAATGATCGCTTAATAGAGATATTCTCTAGATTTTATAATTAAAAAGAATCATATTCTTTGAAAATAGATATTCGTATGTTATTTTGTTCAAGTAGTGTTCCAAATAGATTAAAAAATAAGACTACCTTTTTTTAGAAAGTCTTTTCTTCTCAATATATAGTTATTGGCTTAGCCAATTATTAGTTTTTTTACAATGATGGTAGTCGCTGTTTCGATATGGACAAAATACAATCCGCTTGTTAAGCCATTGATATCAATTTGTTTAGATCTATAAAAGTTTTGAAGTGACATTTCTTTAATTATTTTGCCTTGGCTGTCAGTAATTGTTGCCTGTCTTAACAATGTATTTCCTAAATAACTTAAGGTAACCTGGTTTTTGGCAGGGTTGGGGTAGAGGCTAATATCGCTTTCGCGAAAGCTATTTTGTTCTGTACCCAGTAATCGATCTTCGAAAACAAGCGTAAACCTGTTGGTCTGTAAGATTTCAGGGGTCGTAAAACTATAAGTTGTTTCTTTAAGATTTGTGATGGTATTTAATTGATGATCTATTAAAAAGATATCATTATGTTCGAGGGCAATACCTTCTAATTGATCGATACGAATAGTATACGTTTCTAACTCGGGAATTAGAGTTTGAAAGCCTATTGAGATTTCCATAGATGGGTCAAATATTTCTCTTCCTTGAATAGCCAGTTGTTGTCCGTTGTCTAATGTAGAAAATAGATTCAAGCTTGTTGAAAGTGTTGG
>CAZXMY010000061.1:0-9645 GCA_964641325.1 uncultured Flavobacteriaceae bacterium
ATGTACAAGAATCGCCTATAGGAGTATCCATTAAGAAATATGTAGCCCAACAAAAAGCACAGAAAATGGCCTCAAGACTAGCAAGTGTAGGCAACAAGGCACCAGAATTTTCTGCAGCAACACCAGATGGAAAAGAGTTAGCTCTATCTGAGACTTTGGGAGAATATACAATTATAGACTTCTGGGCTTCTTGGTGTAAACCTTGTAGAATGGAAAACCCAAATGTTGTGCGAGTCTATAATAAATACCATAAAAAAGGATTAAATATCATAAGCGTTT
The DNA here is from genome assembly GCA_964641325.1 of uncultured Flavobacteriaceae bacterium. Classification (GTDB taxonomy): domain Bacteria; phylum Bacteroidota; class Bacteroidia; order Flavobacteriales; family Flavobacteriaceae; genus Dokdonia. Next base: position 280 of record CAZXMY010000061.1, read on the forward strand.
CTCTAGATCGTCCAGGACAAAAAGATAGATGGATACGCGCTATAGAAAAAGATCAGATGGACTGGTACCACGTATCTAATCTAAGTTATTGGCAAGATCCAATACCTAGAAGTTATGGAGTGCGTTCTATTCCTTCTACATTTTTGCTTGATAGAAATGGTGTTATCATTGCAAAAAATTTAAGGGGCAGAGCATTGGAAACGAAAATGGATCAACTGTTAGGTTCATAAAAACAAATAGGTTATAAAAAAAAGCTTATCCATAACATGATGGATAAGCTTTTTCTATTTAAAAATAGTTATACGTTTATACGCCAAAGGCCTGTGCTACCTTGGCAGACATTCTTTTATAAGTACCGTTATCCAATCGTTCACGTATCGCTTCGAATGCATTTAAGGTCTCCTCAACATCTGTAAGTGTATGTGAAGCTGTAGGAATCATCCGAAGTAAGATAAGACCTTTAGGAATTACTGGATATACTACAATAGAGCAAAATACACCGTGATTTTCACGTAAATCTTTTACTAATGCCATTGCTTCAGGCACACTTCCTTTAAGGTATACAGGCGTAACACATGATTGTGTCGTACCTATATCAAATCCTCTTTCTTTAAGACCACCTTGTAAAGCATTTACATTTTCCCATAATTTCTCTCTAAGCTCTGGCATAGAACGCAACATATCCAATCGCTTAAGGGCTCCTACCACTAGTTGCATCTGTAATGATTTTGCAAACATTTGAGAACGTAAATTATATTTCAGGTAATCTATAATTTCTTGATCTCCTGCAATAAAGGCTCCCGTACTCGCCATAGACTTGGCAAAAGTTGCAAAATATACATCTATATCATCCTGCACACCTTGTTCCTCTCCTGCTCCAGCACCAGTTGCTCCAAGCGTTCCAAAACCGTGGGCATCATCTACTAATAAACGAAAATTGAATTTTTTCTTAAGCGCAACAATTTCTTTAAGTCTACCTTGTTCTCCACGCATCCCAAAAACACCTTCTGAGATTACCAGAATACCGCCACCTGTTTGTTCGGCCATTTTTGTAGCACGTTCAAGGTTTTTCTCGATACTCTCCATATCATTATGCTTATAGGTAAATCGCTTACCCATATGCAATCGTACACCATCTATTATGCAAGCGTGTGTATCTACATCATAGACAATAATATCATCTTTACCTACTAAGGCATCTATGGTAGACATAATACCTTGGTATCCAAAATTTAAAAGATAAGCCGCTTCTTTCTGAACAAAGGCCGCACACTCATTTTGTAATTGCTCATGAAGCTCTGTATGACCACTCATCATTCTTGCTCCCATTGGATAGGCGCTACCATAATCTGCAGCCGCTTTTGCATCAACTTCACGTACTTCTGGCATGTTAGCCAGACCTAAGTAATCGTTAACACTCCAGGTAATAACTTCTTTCCCTTGGAAACGCATGCGATTGGATATCGGCCCTTCTAATTTAGGAAATACAAAGTAGCCTTCTGCAACAGAAGCCCACTTCCCTAAAGGTCCTTTATCCTTATATATCTTATCAAATAAATCCTTCATATTCCAATTTTTGAACAAAGAACAAAATTACATAAATATTAACGGCCTACCTAATAGAAATTACCAACACCAAGCTGTTTATAAACAAAAAACTCCTGCGTGTTAGGCAGGAGTCAAATATGTTTTAATTAAATTTATTTTATATACTCTATGGTCTGAGCTGCTTCCTCATTTTGGCTATCAAAAAAGCCTTGGTCACGCATCCATTCGTCACTAAAGACTTTGCTCATATATCTACTACCATGATCTGGAAAAATTACAACAACTTTACTGTTTGCATCAAACACACCTTGCTCCGCTAGTTGCTTTATGCCTTGCACAGCAGCACCACTTGTATACCCTACAAATAATCCTTCTAATTGCGCAATTTCTCTAGCAGTGTGAGCACTTTCTTCGTCTGTTACCTTTACAAAGGTATCTATAGCATCGAAATCGGTTGCAGTAGGAATTAAGTTTTTACCCAAACCTTCTATCCGGTATGGATAAATTTCTTCCGCATCAAACTCTCGAGTTGCATGATACTTCTGAATTACAGATCCATAAGCATCAATTCCAATAATCTGAATATCTTTATTCTTAGATTTTAAAAATCTTGCTGTGCCAGATATAGTACCGCCAGTACCACTACAAGCGATTAGATGGGTTAACTCACCATCTGTCTGATTCCATATTTCTGGACCTGTACTATTAAAGTGGGCATCTATATTAGACTCATTAAAGTACTGATTAATGTAGACAGAGCCTTTCATTTCTTCATGTAATCGCTTTGCAACACTGTAGTATGATCTTGGATCATCTGCACTTACGTGAGCTGGACATACATATACCTTTGCTCCCATGGCTTTTAAAGCATCTATTTTATCTGGAGATGATTTAGAGCTAACAGCAAGGATACATTCATACCCTTTAATAATACTAACCATAGCAATACTAAAACCAGTATTACCAGAGGTCGTTTCTATAATGGTATCACCTTTCTTTAATACGCCTTTTCTTTCAGCTTCTTCTATAATATGCAGTGCGATACGATCTTTAGATGAATGCCCCGGATTAAAAGCTTCTACTTTTGCATAAAAATCACCGTCAAAATTGGCTGTGATCTTATTGAGTTTTATGAGAGGAGTATTGCCTATTAATTGCAATACATTATCATAAACGTTTTTTTGTTCGTTCATAAGTTTAGGTTAGATAGAGATTCTCTTACTGGTTACTTTAGAATCGTTATCGGCACAAAAATACTATAATTTTTTCATTTAGTCCTTTATGTTTTCAAGATCCAAGAGAAAGGCATATTCCTGAGCAACTTCCTTCAAAGCTTCAAAACGACCCGAAGCTCCACCGTGACCCGCATCCATATTACAATGAAAAATAATTTGGTTCTCACCAGTGTGGTTTGTTCGCATTTTTGCCACCCATTTTGCTGGTTCCCAATACTGTACTTGACTATCGTGATATCCTGTATTTACAAATAGGTTTGGGTATGCTTTCGCGAAAGCATTATCATAAGGACTATAACTCTTCATATATTCATAATAGGTCTTGTCATTAGGATTACCCCATTCGTCATATTCGCCAGTAGTGAGCGGTATCGAATCATCCAACATGGTTGTCACTACATCTACAAAAGGCACAGATGCGATGACACCATTATACAGCTCTGGAGCACTGTTAACAACGGCTCCCATAAGTAGGCCGCCAGCAGATCCTCCAGAGGCATATAAATGTTCTTTAGAAGTATATTTCTCCTTTATCAAGTGTTTCGAGACATCCGTAAAATCTGTAAATGTGTTTTTCTTTTTTAATAATTTCCCATCTTCGTACCACTTTCTTCCCAAATACTCACCACCTCTCACGTGAGCAATAGCGAAGATAAATCCTCTATCCAGCAGACTTAGTCGTATGGTAGAAAAGGAAGGATCTATAGTGCTACCATAACTCCCATAGGCGTATTGTAAAAGTGGCGCTTTTCCGTTTTTTCTGGTATTCTTATGAAATACTAAAGAAACGGGGACTTTTACTCCATCTTGGGCAGTTGCCCAAATGCGTTCCATGACATAGTTTTCCTTCTTAAAAGAACCTCCTAATACCTCTTGCTCCTTAAGAATGGTTTTTTCTTTAGTAACCATATCAAAATCAATTACAGAACTTGGTGTATTTAGCGCATTATAAAAATATCGCAATGTCGTGGTGTCAAAATCAATATTAACACCAGGACTGGCAGTATACGTCTCATTATCAAATGGAAGGTAGTAATCTATCTCACCATCCCAACTTGTAATTCTAATTTTGTTAAGCCCATTCTCACGCTCACTTATCACCAGGTATTTTTTAAAAATATCAATATCTTCTAGTAAAACGTTCTCACGATGTGCTAGTACATCTTCCCAATTTTCTTTTCCAGTTTTTGCAACTGGCGTTTTCATAAGTTTAAAATTAGTCGCTCCGTCTTTATTTGTCAAAATATAGAAATCCTCTTGAAAATGAGCTATACTGTATTCTAATCCCCTTGTACGTTCTTGAAAAATGGCGAATTCGCCAGAAGTATCATCTGCAGATATGATTCGAAACTCACTGGTTAAGGTACTACTTGAGCCAATTACAATGTATTTTTTTGACTTCGTTTTATATACATAACTGTAAAAAGTTTCGTCTTCTTCTTGAAATACCAATTGATCGTCTTCTACCTTAGTACCCAAAACATGTTTATAGACTTGATTAGAACGAAGGGTTTCTGGATCTTTTCTCGTATAATACACCGTTTTATTATCATTGGCCCATACAGCTCTTCCAGTGGTATTTTCTATTTTTTCAGAGTAGAATTCTCCAGTCTCGAGATTTTTAAATCGTACAGTATATTGTCTTCGGCTCACTGTATCTACCCCAAAAGCTGCAATAGTATTGTCTTCAGAAACGGTATATCCTGCCTGATTAAAATAAGAATGACCCTGAGCCATTTTATTATTATCAAACACTATAATTTCTTGACTACTTAATGAATCCTTTTTTCTACACAAAATGGGATAATCCTTCCCTATCTCATAACGCGTGTAATACCAATAACCATTGTTTTTAAAAGGTACAGAGGCATCATCTTCTTTTATGCGCCCCTTCATCTCTTCAAAAAGTTCCTTTTGAAATTCCTTAGTATGAGCCGTCATCTTATCATAATACGCATTCTCCCTTTCTAAGTAATCAATTACTTCGGGATGATCTCTTTCATTCATCCAGAAATAATCATCTACACGTATATCGTCGTGCATTTTGAGGTTTACCGGTTTTTTATCTGCAATGGGTGGTGTGATATTTTTTATCAAATCTTTAGGATTATGTTGATTACAACTTACAATAAGAGTAAGCAATGCTATAAATAATACGGTTTTGTTTTTCATCTAATATACTCTTAGATTTAAGTGAATTTAATACATTTAAACTCAATTTTAAAACTAAAAGATATGTTTGGAGATATGATGGGACTTATGGCAAAGCTAAAAGAAGCAAAAGCCAATGCAGAAAGAACAAAAGAGCGCTTAAAAACCGTTATTATAGATGAGAAATCGTCCGACGGATCATTAGAAGTATCTGTAACTGCAGCCGGCCGTATAAAAGATATTTCTATAGATTCTTCTCTTTTAGAAGAAAAAGAACAATTAGAAGATTATCTCATATTAACATTAAATAAAGCTTTAGAAAAGGCACAGAAGATTCACGATACAGAAATGGCTGCCGTGGCAAAAGAAGGTATGCCTAACATACCAGGCATGGATATGTTTTCATAAACAATAAGCTACAAGAAAAAGTCATAGCAAAAAAAGGCGCCCGTTTGGGCGCCTTTTAATATATATGTTTGAATCTACCTTCTTAGTTATTGATAAGACGGAATTCAGTTCTTCTGTTTGTAGCGTGCTCTCTTTCAGTACAAGAAACACCATCTGCACAACGATTTTTAAGTCTACGCTCACCAAATCCGTTAGCAACAAGAAGGCTATTGTTAACTCCTTTAGAAATTAAGTAGTTAGCAACAGACTGAGCACGACGCTCAGAAAGGTCTTGGTTACTAGAAGCACCACCTCTTGAATCTGTGTGAGAAGCGATCTCTAATTTTACACCTGGGTTTTCAGCTAATAAAGGCATTAGACGTGAATCTATAATAGACTTAGCAGCAGGAGTAAGTGTAGCAGATCCAGTGTTCCAGTTGATAGGAAGTGCTTGATACTCAACAAGAGCACACTCAACTTCTCTCCAAGTAGTAAGACCACCTTTTTGCTTAAGAACTTCCTTAGTGTATGTTGTGAAAGTAGCTGGTACAGTTTCTTCTGTTGTTGAAGCTTCTTTAACTAATACAGTCTTAGTAATAGTTCCATATTCAGCAGGAATTTCTTCTTCTACTACTCTAGCTGGTTGATCAACAACCTGTACAGTATATGTTCCGTTAGAAGATCCACCAGGAGATGACTCTACACGTGCATCAGATGCAAGTGTTTGAAAAGATACCGTAGAGTACTCTGCTGGATATCCTTTATAACACCAGTAACGACAATCGTCTGGGTTAGAAGAAGCACAATCAGGTGCAGGAGCTCCAAGCTCCCATACAGCATATGCTGGCTTAACTTCAATAGTTTCAGAATCTGTTCCAAATGTCGCTGGAATTACTCTTAAAGAAGATCCTGTAGTATTCTTTACATAAGATACAGTTTCTGTTTTGTACGTAGCAGGTATTACACGAAGTCTTTTAGAAGCTTCTTTTACTAATACGCTTTCTGTTTTAGTCTCATATTGAGCTGGTACTACTCTTAATACTTTGTAAGCAGGAGTATTTTGTTTCTGTACACTTTGAGTTTCGTAAATATCTGGAGTTGTACATCTCACATAACACTTACCTGGTTCTGGGTTAGTTGGAAGATCTTGTGCTTGCGCTCCAAATGCAAGTCCAATCAATGCTCCAAAAAGTAAAATTTTCTTCATTGTAATGATAGTTTAAAGTTAATGCTATTGGGATAATTCCCATTACTAAGAGACAAAAATAGACTATTTCCTTTAACACATTATTAAGAGTCTATAAAATATGTCAACAATTCGATAAAGTGCATTTTTCGGGGATTAACTACACGATTTATTTAATATGAGAGAGTGAACTTGCATGCTGAGTAATTTTTACACTAATCTATACTTTGAATTATTGCCTTCATTTGTTGATGTTTTTCTTCAGTGTAGTCATAATGAGTAACAAATCTCAACTTACCACTTCCCATATCACTAAAATTAACGTTTGACGCATTCAGAGCGTTTGTAAATTTCTCCCCAGAAATTTCACTTTTTAACGTAAAAATCACAATGTTAGTTTCTACTTCCTCAAGTTCAGCAACATAAGGATTTGAAGTTAACAAATGTGCTAGCTCCTTTGCTCTATTGTGATCTTCTTTCATTCTTTCTAAATGATGATCTAATGCATACAAACCTGCAGCTGCCATATACCCCAATTGCCGCATACCACCTCCTAAAATTTTACGTACACGTATTGCCTTACTCATCAATTCTTTCTTTCCTATAAGAACAGAGCCCATAGGAGCACCAAGTCCTTTACTTAAACATACAGATATCGTGTCAAAAGTTTTTCCGTAGTCCTTAGGATCTTGTCCAGTTGCCATTAAAGCATTCCAAAGTCTTGCACCATCCAGATGTAATCCAAGATCGTGCTTGGCGCATACCTCTTTTATTCTGAGTATCTCTTCAAAATCATAACAAGCACCACCTCCTTTATTGGTGGTGTTCTCCAAACATACTAAACGCGTTAGAGGACTATGATAAAAATCTGGTGGATTAATCGCTTCTTCCACTTGTTTTGCCGTTATCATTCCCCTTTGTCCATCTATTAATTTACATGATACCCCACTATTAAAGGATACTCCACCACCTTCATAATTATACACATGGGCATACTTATCTGCAATAAGCTGTTCACCAGGTTGTGTATGAATTTTAATCGCAGCTTGATTGGTCATACTTCCTGTAGGAAAATACAGCGCCTCATCCATTCCAAAATACTCGGCAATACGCCTTTCCAATTCGTTAACCGTAGGATCTTCCTTATAAACATCATCTCCTACTTGAGCATTCATCATAAACTCCAGCATAGCAGGAGTAGGCTTTGTTAAAGTGTCAGATCGCAGATCTATTGTATCTTCTATATTACTCTTCTTTTCTTCTTTATACATGGATTATTCTTGATAACATCCTATAGGCGAACCGTCAGGAATTTTTGGTGATGGTAGGACCTTAAAATCTTTAGGTGTTTTTAATGCTCTTTCAATTCGAGCGGCCATTTCTAGTTTATTGGGGTCCGAACTACTATTGAAAGTGCTTGTCAATTCTTTTAATTTCGCTTTCGCGAAAGCGCTCACCTGAGGAATACTTTTTTTATGCAAAGCCAGATTTATCATATGCTTAACTACATTGTAATTAATGGTGGTTTGCACTTCTTTTATATAGCCATCTTTAGAATTATTTTTTAAGCTCGCCTTTTCTAATTGGTCTAAGACTTCTTCCAGTCCTAGTTGTTTGCTGTCTAAAGACTTTTGAAGAACTAATCTATTTGCTCTTTCTGGATGCAATAATAATCCTAAGGTCATATCACTGGCAGTGGCTGCCGCTCCTAAAGGGTCAAAGGCTACGCCATTGTTACTTTTAAAACTCTCCCGGGAGCGATTATAACCATAGGCTCGCGGCGGAAATAAAGCAAGAGTACTTTGAGGAATTGCCAACTGTTCTCCATCTAAGGTTTTCAATACTGCGTCAAGCGCCGCCTTTTGCTCCTTTACATCCAAAATCTTTGTAGGTGTTAGATATGTATCACCTTTTACCGCATAGTTGTAGTCCATACCTCCTACTAGTTTTACTGCGGCTTCAGTTTGATATCTATGAAAAAAGTAGAGCGGCACAAAAACATCTTCTAATACCGTATAAGTTTCTCCAGTACGAATATTATCTAAAGAAAAATTAGAAATCGCTCTATTTCTTATATTCAGTACATTAATTAACTCTGTAGTCGCGCTTGCACCATTATCCCACAAATGCGCTTTGTAATGCGCTCCTCCTTGTGGCCTGGCATCACTATCTGTAATGTAACGCAATCCTTGAGCTTCGGCAGTTTCTAATATAGTATTTAAAAAGGTGGTTTCTGAAGTTCCACTTGGGGTAACTCCATAGCTATATGCTACAGTTACTTTATCCCAATCACCAATACCTGTGGCATATGCATTAGAAAAATCCACCTCGCCTGCATTTAAGGATAAAGTAGGATGCGGATAATCCATTACACTTGCTCTGCCTTTAGGACTGGCAGCAAAATTATGAGCAAAACCTATGGTATGCCCTACTTCGTGAGCGCTTAGCTGTCGTATGCGCGCTAAAGCCATTTCCAGCATAGGTTCGTAATTAGTATCGTTATCTTTAAAAGGGGCGTTCATAAGGGCCTGCGCGATTAAAAAATCCTGACGTATCCGTAAACTGCCTAAACTCACGTGACCTTTAATAATTTCACCCGTTCTAGGATCTGTAACACTAGCACCATAACTCCATCCCCTTGTACTTCGATGTACCCATTGTATAGTATTGTAACGCACATCCTGTGGATCTGCATCATCCGGAAGCATCTTTACTTGAAACCCATTGATAAAGCCTGCAGCGTCAAAAGCCTGATTCCACCAGCTCGCACCTTCCAATAGTGCAGAGCGCACAGGTTCTGGTGTCCCAGGATCTAGATAGTAAATAATAGGATCAATAGCTTCACTCACCGATGCGTTC
>CAZXMY010000062.1:0-9521 GCA_964641325.1 uncultured Flavobacteriaceae bacterium
GAGGTAACTCACTTGTATTTTTATGGAGCCGGCTGTGGTATTGAAAAGCCAAGGCGGCTTATTGAAGAAATTTTTGAAGATTTCTTTTCTCAAGCTACAGAAATAGTTGTCAAAGAAGATACCTATGCGGCATTGTATGCTGTAGCTACAGAAGGAATACCTTCTATAGTTTGTATTTTGGGCACGGGATCTAATTGTAGTTATTTTGATGGGCAAGATATTGTACAGAAAATTATTTCCTTGGGGTACATCCTAATGGATGATGCTAGCGGTAATTATTTTGGCAAAGTCTTATTGAGAGATTATAAATTTTTTAATATGCCTTCCGAGCTAGCTCAAAAATTTGAGAGTCAGTATGAATTAGATTCTGAGAGTATTAAAAATCATTTATACAAAAAGCCTAATCCTAATACCTATTTAGCAACATTTGCTCGTTTCGTTATTGAAAATAGGGAAGAGCAATATATGCAAGAGATAATAAAAAAAGGCCTTAGCTTGTTTATAGAAAACCAAGTTTTACAATTTAATAATGCTCAGAAAGTACCCATTCATTTTGTTGGTTCTATTGCATTTTATCTTCAGACAGAGCTAGCGCAGGTTCTAGAAGAGAAAGGTCTTATTTTAGGTAGAATACTCAAAAGACCTATAGAAGGTCTTGTACTACACCATAAAGATTGTAAACTTTGCTACTAGTGACAAACATTACTTTATGGCAATGGCAGAAATCTCTACGTTGACATACTTAGGTAAATTTGCTACTTCTACAGTTTCTCTGGCAGGGGCAGTGGCTTCATTAAAATAGTTGCCATACACACCATTAATTTTGCCAAAATTCTTCATATCACATACAAAAATGGAAGTTTTTACAACGTTTTCAAAAGTCATATCTGCAGCTTTCAGAACAGCTTTAAGGTTATTCATGACAAGAGCCGTTTCCTCTTCTATAGATCCTTTAAAGAGTTCTCCAGTAGCGGGATCTATTGCGATTTGTCCTGAGGTGTACAATGTAGATCCAAATAAGGTAGCTTGATTGTAAGGTCCAATAGGAGCTGGCGCGTTAGGGGTAGTAATAATTTTTTTCATGGTATTGTTAATTTCCGCGAAGTCGGAAATCTCGTCCCTCTCATCGCAATTGTTATTTAATTTAATAAGTTTCCCGTCTTAACGGGAAATAATTTAGTGGCTGGTTCGAGGAAGCGTTTCAATAATAGTTATGCTCTCTACTTTTTCCAACTTCTAGTTTCTTGCTTTCGCGCCTGCCTGCCGGCAAAGTCAGGAAAGCGTAACCCATACCTTATCTTTCATCGGGCGCGCGACGTTTGTCATATTTTATATCACTTAGCAGATTACCTGTAATTCCGATAAAAAAGTTCCATCCTACGCGATTTACTACACTATTAACAGGTGGATTCCAACTAAAACTCATATTCCAACTCTCTAAATCTCTACTAAAACGTAGGGAAGTAAAGGTAAAACCATTATTTCTAAGATCATAACCGGAGGATCCGCCTACACTCCAACGTTTGCCAAGCTCTACATCTCCACTAAAAACTAGGGAATGTGTGCTTATTTCGTTCTGACGAGAATTATTTGCATAACTAATGTCATACGACAGCCTAACATTCCAAGGAATTTTAAAGTTATAGAATTCTATTTCTTGTTCTTCTTCCTCTTCTTGTTGTTCATCCGAGCCATTTCTAACCCCGTTTCCTGTAATGTCCACAGCAGAGCCCAACAAACCATCGGGTCGTCCTCCCGCGGCAAAAGTTTGATTGTTTGCTCTATCTGTATCTCGATCGTTGTCATCTTCAAAATCCCTACTAGAAAAACTATATCCAAAATTGGCTCGGGCAGCGGTAAGCCTAAATAGGCTTCCCCCATTATTAATATTTAATTTATTAATTCTTCTATTGGAATTATCTAAGGCATAAATATCCCAACCTCCAGAAAAATTAATATCTAATTTGTCCTGTATAATAGGGATGGAGCCGCTCCACACAATAGGTGCTAGTCTTAGGCTATCTGCCGTAAGATTGAAGGACGTCCTAAAATTTAGATTGTTAAGTAGTGATATTTTTTTGGGCTCTGTATCTGTGCTGTCTCTAGATCTTATTTTTGCCTCTACTACATTATTTACAGATAGGGAAACCGAAGCAGATTCCTGCCCTCCAGGTGCAGCAAAAAAACCATTGTCAAAACGAGAAAATTCTACCTCATCTGTAAGTGCCGTAGCCAAAGGATCTGTGGGATCTGGTCTTAAGAATGTTTCAAAAAACTGATCAAAAGCTGGAGAGTAGCTTATCCCAACAGAGGGACGCACGACATGGCGTATAGCTTGTATTTTGCTTCCTTTTTTGAAGGGGAAATCACCGTAAATTGTAGTACCAAGACTGGCACTACCGCTATAGGTTCTAAAAGAGTCAAAGCCGCTAATCGTATCCGTAACTTCTTCTTGAGCCTCTTCATCATAAAATCTATCTATCGTTTTAAAAACCCAGCTCTCTGTATAGTTTGCTCCTAGAGAAGCACTTATATGTTTGAATAATTTGAAGTTTGTGGCGATAGGTATGGTATGTCTAACCCCGGATTGTCCGTCTCTAAACATTTGTGGTGTAAAAAACAAGCTGTCTGTCGTTACATATCTATTATCTGCACGTACGGAGTAATTCACGTTAAGATTTTGGATGATTCCTTTTTTCGAACCTGCTTTTGGGGCAAAAGGATATATACGGTCTACATTAAGCTGAGCTGAAGGCAAAGTAAGATTAATGACTTCTGTATTAGAGTTTTGAGAATGTGTTGCAGCTACCGTAAGATTTACAGGAGTTTTACCTTGAAATGTTTTTGAGTAGGACACAGACGAGCTAAAATTGTTATTTAAGAAATTTCCTGTATTACTCTGGTTAAGCGATTGCTGGAAGAAGTTACTACTTCCCAGGTTCACTGAGGCAGAAAACCTACTATTAGGGCTAGACTTAGTATCTTGACTATGATTCCAACGTATATTATAGGTAGATCTTTCAGAAAAATCAGGTAAACCTCGTTCGCTTGCTAATATCCTTTCAAAATTAAAACTAAAGCGACCATTGAACTTGTAGCGCAATCTATAATTAGAATCTGCCCGCAAGGCATAACTTCCATTAGTATAATAATCGCCTACAACGGCAAGATCAAAATATTCGCTTAACGCAAAATAATAACCGCCATCTTGGAGTGAGTAGCCTCTCTGCCTAGTTTCACCAGGATTAGGGATAATAAAGCCAGAAACGCTGCGCTTCTTCTCCATAGGAAAGAAAGCAAAGGGCAATCCTATAGGTGTGGGAACATCTGCAATGTACATATTGGTCAATCCAGCCACAAGCTTTTTGCCAGGGACAAATTTTACCTTTCTTGCATAAAAATAATATTCTGGATTATCAAGATCTTCTGCGGTGGTAATCTTTACGTTTCTCATAAAAACCACAGAGTCGTTAACACGCTTGCTTATTTCAGACTTAAGATTTATTTGTTGTCCTCCAGCTTGCTCTACACGTGATCCGTAAATTACGGCGCGTTGGGTATCAAAATTAAAACGTATAGAGTCCGGCTGTACTTCATTTACACCTTGCACAAATACCGGTATTTGAGAGTATACTCCTGCGCTATCTTTTATTCCTTTTGCAAAAACAGTATTGGTTTCATAATTTAGAATAATCTCTCCTGCATTAATTTGCATATCCTCATAGACAACTTCGGCTTCATTATAGAGATATATTTTTTTTGTACGCTGGCTTATACGTTCATAATCTTTTGCTTTATAAGTGACTTTATCCGTAAGAGGTTCGTTTGCAAATTTTAAAGTGTCTTGAGCGGTCCGAACACTATCTTGCGGGCTAGTGAGTATATCTTGCTTTTGCGTAAGCAAACTATCAATTTCTATGACTGTAGTGGCATTGTCTGAAGGTTTAGCAGGAATGGCACCATTGTTGGAAGGTAATTCTTGAGAAAAACCAGTTAAGGCACAAAGAAGGCATAATCCTAATGAGAGATATAATGATAGGGTTTTTGTTTGCAAAAAGATAAGTCCTATTTTTGTGCGATTAGCCTCAATTAAAGTGCCAAAATTACATATATTTTTTGGGTTGAAATCCAATTCTTATAAATTTGAAAATATGATTTTGATTTGCACGTTTTATTTAGGTGAAGTATTGAGTATTGCTAACTAACGCTTAAAAGATTAGATTTTGATAAAAGGGATGCGTATTATTCTTTCATTTAGTATTTATTTAACGCTAATGGCGTTTACTGTTAATGATACGAATCGTTCTTTAACAAAAAATCCACAGTCCAAGAAGTTTAAAGTAGTTCTGGATGCGGGCCATGGAGGGAAAGATCCTGGCAAACCTTCTAAAGCAGGTTATAAAGAAAGCGATATCGCTTTAAAAATAGCACTTGCCTTAGGTAAGGAACTAGAAAAAAATAAGGATATAGAAGTTATTTACACGCGTAAAAAAGATGTTTTTATTGATTTAAAAGAAAGAGGGAGAATAGCTAATAAGGCCAATGCGGACTTATTTATTTCGATACATTGTAATGCACATACTAGCCAAGCGTATGGTGCAGAGACCTATGTGTTGGGTTTGCATAGAAATGCAACCAATCTCAACGTAGCTAAGGCAGAGAATTCTGTAATATTTCTTGAAGAAAATTATGAAGAAACCTATGCGCAATACGATATTAATTCTACGGAATCTGTTATCGCTTTAGAATTAGAACAAGAAGAATTTTTAGATCAAAGTGTGTTTTTTGCTTCCTTAGTACAGGACAATTTTAGAGAGAAGCTTAAAAGGAAAGATCGTAGTGTGAAACAAGCTGGTTTTATTGTACTGCACCAGACAGCAATGCCTAGTGTTTTAGTGGAGACTGGTTTTATCACGAACAAAAAAGAAGGGCTATTTTTAAACTCTGCTTCTGGACAACAAAAAATGGCTCAAGCAATAGCCACGGCAATTGTGGATTATAAAAATAATTTACTGGCCAATGAGTCCGTTTTTGTTCCGGGAGTTATAGTAACTCCTGAGGAGGAAAAAAAAGAAGAAGAAGTCGAAGTCGAGCGAGATCAGATTTATAAAGACGTTATTTTTAAAGTCCAAATTGCCGCTAGTAAGAGAAAACTTTCAGCAAAGTCATATAATTTTAAAGGTCTTAAGGATGTATCGCGTACAAAGGAAGGAAGGTTGTATAAATACTATTATGGCGCTACCTCAAATTATACCGCTATTCAAAAGGAACTGCAGGTTGCTAAGGACAAGGGATACCCCTCTGCTTATATTGTATCATTTAAGAAAAACAACATTAAAGTTCCTCTAAGTGAAGTATTAAATTAACGGATTGTTAAAATACAACTAGCATATTATCCATACCTTTGTTTAAGAAACAAATCTTATAATTTTTGAAAATTTCTAAAGAAGTACGTACAGCGATATTGGTTTTAAGTGCCTTGGTTCTACTAATTTTTGGCTATAACTATTTAAAAGGGAATAATCTTCTTGATAAAGACCGCAATTTTTATGCTGTTTATGATAATGTAGAAGGCCTCGCACCTGGTGCTGGAGTGACAATTAATGGATTAACTGTAGGTAAAGTACTAGATATAAAATTTGCAGATACACAAGGAAAGCTTGTCGTTCATTTTAGCGTAGATACAGATTTTGAATTTAGTAATAAAAGTGTAGCTCAAGTATATGGTATTGGATTTATTAATGGAAAAAATCTTCAAATAGTACCGTCTTTAAGTGAGGGGAGACCTGCAAAAAATGGAGACACCTTACCTTCGGCAATAGAAAGTGGAATAATGGATGTGGTAAATGAGAAGCTTGTACCTTTGCAAGCTACCATAGAATCTGCAATTCATGATACAGACTCTCTTGTGATGGCTGTAAATTCTGTGTTAAATATAGAAACACAAAGAAATTTACAAAACGCCATAGCAGACTTCAGCGCTGTCGCACGAGAACTTAAAACAACTTCTCGATCTGCAAATGCCTTGATAGACAACAATCAAGTTAAGCTAGAAAATACATTGTCAAATCTCGAAAAAGTATCAACAGATTTTTCTGTAATGTCTAATAAATTAGGTCAGATTGATCTAGAAGCTCTGATTGGAAATATGGAAAAATTATTGACAGATTTTCAAGGAATTGCAAATAATCTTCAAACTGGAGAAGGAACGGCTGGAAAGCTTTTGCAAGATGAGCAAGTTTATGTAAATTTGGAACGTTCCACAAAGCAAATGGAGTTGCTTCTAGAAGATATGAGGCTTAACCCTAAGCGCTATGTACATTTTTCATTATTTGGAAAAAAAGCAAAAGAGTACGAAGCGCCTAAAGATTCATTGCGATAGGTGGTACCTAACTCGTGATGTATGCACTATCTACCTAATATCATTTTTCTTATTGTCCTCATTGCAGGGATAGGTTTTTTTGTAAAAAACATAAAAAAACTTTTCAGAAATATCCGTTTAGGAAAGGATATTGATCGCTTAGATCAAAAACCACTGCGATGGAAAAATATGGCTAAAATTGCCTTAGGGCAATACAAAATGGTCACAAGACCTGTTGCGGGTATACTTCATGTCATTGTTTACATAGGGTTTATTATAATAAACATCGAGGTACTGGAAATTATTATTGATGGAATTTTTGGGACGCACAGGATATTTGGTTTTTTAGGAGGTTTCTATAATTTTCTTATTGGGAGTTTTGAGATTCTTGCCTTGTTAGTATTTGTATCCGTTATTATTTTCTGGATTCGTCGTAATGTGATACGTATCAAAAGATTTTTAAATCCAGAAATGAAAGGCTGGCCTAAGATGGACGGTAATCTTA
Source organism: uncultured Flavobacteriaceae bacterium (assembly GCA_964641325.1). Classification (GTDB taxonomy): domain Bacteria; phylum Bacteroidota; class Bacteroidia; order Flavobacteriales; family Flavobacteriaceae; genus Dokdonia. Next base: position 6,867 of record CAZXMY010000062.1, read on the forward strand.
TTCTTTATTTTGAAATGGTCTTGATGGCACTTTTCTTACTAATGAATGCTACAGATTATCAATTACAGCTTAATGGTGCCGCGCATTATGCTTCTTCAGAAGGAATTGTGGGTGCTTTTCCAATAAGTCAATATATATTACCTTTTTTTGATGGACTTTCTAACAGTACACTAATCATTATTGAAAGATGTGCTTGGTGGGTGCATATTGTTGGTATTCTTGTATTCTTAAATTATCTGTACTATTCTAAACACCTGCATATTTTACTAGCGTTTCCTAATACGTGGTATGCAAAATTACAGCCTAAAGGAGAATTGGATAATCTTCAATCGGTTACAGATGAGGTTATGCTTATGATGGATCCTAATGCAGATCCTTTTGCAGCGGCACCAGAAGGTGCAGAAGATGCTGTTCCAGAAAAATTTGGGGCAAGCGATGTAATGGATTTAAACTGGGTTCATTTAATGAATGCCTATAGCTGTACGGAGTGTGGTAGATGTACAAGTGAATGCCCAGCAAATCAAACAGGCAAGAAACTCTCGCCACGTAAAGTGATGATGGATACGCGTGATCGATTAGAAGAAGTGGGTAAAAACATAGATCAAAATGGTTCTTTTGTAGAGGATGGTAAGCCTTTATTAGATAATTATATTACTAAAGAAGAGTTATGGGCCTGTACCACTTGTAATGCCTGTACAGAAGCGTGCCCTATAAGCATAGATCCATTAAGTATTATAATGGAAATGAGACGATATATGGTAATGGAAGAGAGTAGTGCGCCTTCAGATCTTAATAATGCAATGACTAATATAGAGAATAATGGAGCTCCCTGGCCGTTTAATCAAATGGACAGAGCAAACTGGATAAATGAAAACTAAATACTTCATATTAGCTATAAGTGTTTTTCTATTTTTTCAAAGCTGGAATACTCATGCGCAGTCACGAGATTATAGAAAAGACTCACTGCAATTTAAAATGTATACAAGGTTGTTTGTAAATGAACAATTGGGTGTAGATTCTATTACCGTAAAAAAGATATTTTGTGATTATTGTTCAGAAGTACAAACAGAAGTTCTAAATAATGAAGCAATAAGGCAAACAAGAATAGAGCAATACAATCCTAAGTACAAAAAACCAGGAGAACACAGACTTGCATTAATTGTGCGTTTTAGTAAAGAAGATTTTAGAAAATTAAATGACGACAATGAATAAACAAGAAGTAGATAAACTGCTTACGCAAAAATTAGAAGAAGGAGAACATGTGAGTCCCATTTTGCCAGAAGGAGTTAAAAATTATCTAATAGATATAGATGGCACGATTACAGAAGACGTACCTAATGAAGAACCGGAGAGAATGGTTACCTGTAAGCCTTTTCCTGATGCCCTTAAAACGCTCAATAAATGGTATGAAGAAGGTCATATTATTTGCTTTTTCACTTCAAGAACAGAAGAACACAGAGCTGTGACCACAGAGTGGCTTAATAAACATGGATTTAATTTTCACGGCCTTCTAATGGGAAAACCCAGAGGAGGTAACTATCATTGGGTAGATAATCACTTGGTAAAGGCCACGCGTTACAATGGGAAATTTACCGACCTTGTAGAAAAAGAAGTCACTATTCAAGTATTTGAAGAATAATTAAAAAGATAAGTACGCTTTTGCGAAAGCAAAACAGATAGTATCATAACCAACATCAAGCTAAGCAAGATAACACCTAACAACTATGGCAGAAGCATTAAAAGTGCCTACAATGGCAGAATATATGGCAGCGGGCAAAAAACCCGAAATACTATTTTGGGTAGGATGTGCTGGCAGTTTTGATGATCGTGCAAAAAAGATTACAAAAGCATTTGCTCGAATTTTAAACAAAGCAAACGTAGATTTTGCGGTTCTTGGTGCCGAAGAAAGCTGTACAGGAGATCCGGCCAAAAGAGCCGGGAACGAGTTTCTTTTTCAGATGCAGGCAGTTACCAATATAGAAGTGCTTAATGCCTACGAAATTAAAAAAGTAGTAACAGCCTGTCCACATTGCTTTAATACCTTAAAAAATGAATATCCTGCTCTGGGCGGAAACTATGAAGTGGTACATCATACCACCTTTTTAAAATCGCTACTGGAAGACGGCAGACTTACCGTAGAAGGAGGAAAATTTAAAGGAAAACGCATAACTTTTCATGACCCGTGTTACTTAGGGCGAGCAAATAATGTATACGAAGCACCAAGAGACTTGTTGAGAAAATTAGAAGTAGAACTTGTCGAAATGCGTAAATGCAAATCCAAAGGCTTATGCTGCGGTGCTGGAGGAGCGCAAATGTTTAAAGAACCAGAACCTGGCAATAAAGATGTTAATGTAGAACGTACGGAACAAGCATTAGAAACCAAGCCAGAGATTATCGCTGCTGGTTGTCCTTTTTGCAATACAATGATGACAGATGGTATTAAAAGTAAGGAGAAGGAGGATTCCATAGAAGTTATGGATGTGGCAGAAATGATTGCCTCTGCTCAAGATTTATAATATGTTAAGCACTATAGACACCTTACCAGAAAACGCTCGAGTATGGATATACCAGAGTGATACCAAGCTCTCAGATGAGCAAGTGGCAAAAGCTACAAAAGACCTGACTACATTTTTAGAAGCTTGGACAGCACATGGA
>CAZXMY010000063.1:0-9449 GCA_964641325.1 uncultured Flavobacteriaceae bacterium
ATGCGGACCGTTAAATATACAAAGCACTTCCATATCATCTCTAAGATGCCGTGCTTGTTCATTTGCCCTCGCGATATGGCCGTGTAAAATCTCTTTGCCATTCTCTTTTGTCTCAAACAATAAGGGAATATGTGTAGCCATATTTTTTTCCTCACTATGTGTCACTAAAATCCCAAAAGCATTTTTTTTAAGAAAGGCTCTTACTTCTTCTGGCTCGTTGTTTGTATAGATTTCTGGTATGTACATTCCCTCTCTGTCCTTCGGACATCTCTCCCAAAGGGAGAGAATTTTAATTATTTCCGCGAACCTGCCTGCCGGCAGGCAGGGGCGTCCCGAAATTTCGGGATCATCCACCTATCACAATTACTATTTCCTTTTTAAGTTTCCCGTATTCACGGGAAAGTGTTGAATTGCGAAGGCGGAAACCTGCCTGCCGGCAGGCAGGTCTCGTCCACCTTTCACTATTGTTCTTTTCTTTATCGAGACTTCCGCCTTCGCGGAAGTTTTTGAATTTAAAGTACTCTTTTCAAACGCTCTACCATTTCAAATACATCTTCAAAACTGTTATACAATGGTGCAGGAGCCACGCGTATCACGTCTGGCTCGCGCCAGTCTGAAATCACACCAGCTTCGGTGAGCTTGGTATGTAGTTTCTTATCGGCATTTTTAACCTGGATACTTAACTGGCAGCCACGTTGTGTTGGGTCGCTAGGTGTAATGATGGATATATGGGCATTGTTAAGGTCGTTTACTAAAAATTCTAAATAACCCGTTAGCTTTTCGGACTTCGCGCGTAAGTTTTCCATTCCTGCTTCTGCAAAAATATCCAGACTTGCTTTTACAGCTGCCATACTCAAAATGGGAGGATTGGAAAGTTGCCAGCCTTCTGCCGTTGAGATGGGATCAAAGCCTTTGCGCATATTAAAGCGGGTGTCTTTATTTTGTCCCCACCATCCAGTAAATCGTTGTATGTTTGGGTCATTATGATGACGCTCGTGTACAAAACATCCGCCTAAACTTCCTGGACCACTATTTAAATATTTGTAGGTACACCATACGGCAAAGTCAGGGCCATTTTTATGTAATTCAGGCATAATATTCCCCACGCCGTGTGCAAGATCAAAACCTACTTTACTGCCATTGTTATGACCTAATTCGGTTATTTTTTTGATAGGGTAAAACTGTCCAGAATAATAATTGGTATTACCTATTAATAATAAGGCAATACTATCTCCATGCTCATGTACTAATGCTTCGAGATCATCATAACGACAGAGTTCTTCACCTTCTCTCGGTTGCCATAAGATAAGGCTCGTCTCTGGATCAAAACCACGTTGTCGTATCTGACTTTCTACGGCATATTTGTCTGACGGGAAGGCATCACTTTCTATAATTATTTTATGTCGCTCTGGCTCAGGATTATAAAAAGAAACCATCATTAGGTGAAGGTTGGTCGTTAGGGTATTCATAATAACGACCTCGCTTGTTTTTGCTCCTACAATATTTGCCATAGGCTCAGAAAGTTTCTCGTGGTACGGCATCCAAGGGTTTTCTGCATCAAAATGACCCTCTACTCCCAAATTTGCCCAATCGTTTAATTCTTGTTCTAAGTAGTGAGACACCGTCTTTGGCTGGCAGCCCAAGCTATTGCCGCACATATATATCAGTTCATTGTCTTCTTTATCAACAGGAATATAGAACTGCTCTCTATACGATTTGAGCGGATCTTTTTCGTCTTGCGCTTTCGCGAAAGCAAGATTGTTTTGGTACATTGTACGGCTTAATTTTATGCAATTAAAAATACGTATTCTATTACGATCACCAGCAATGGATTTGAGTAAAAGTATCTCTTTTTATGAACCATCTAAAACTAGGATTTAAGGAAAGCAAAAGGATAGGGTATTGCTCGATTTTGGGTATAATCCCACTTGGTTTCAAGAAAAGTTACGCTCGTAAGATGTATCTTTGCCGCCTATGACTAAGGAAGGCATTAAATCGCAAGTAGACTTAGGGGAAATGCTCCCGTTAATGGAGGAATTTTATACGATTCAAGGTGAAGGATATCACAAAGGTACCGCCGCCTATTTTATACGTATAGGAGGTTGTGATGTGGGATGTCACTGGTGTGATGTAAAGGAAAGTTGGGATGCTAATATTCATCCACCTACAGATGCAGATACGATCGCTCAAAATGCGGCTAAGTACTCAGATACCATAGTGGTTACTGGTGGTGAGCCTCTAATGTGGGATATGAACCCGCTTACGCGAAAATTAAAAGCCTTAGGATTGCAAACACATATCGAAACCTCCGGTGCTTATCCACTTTCTGGAGATTGGGATTGGATTTGTCTGTCTCCTAAAAAACGGATGTTACCTACCGAAAAAGTGTTAGCTAAGGCCAATGAACTTAAGGTAATTGTATATAATAAATCCGACTTTGATTTCGCCGAAAAGCACGCTGATCAAGTAAACGAAAACTGTATATTATACTTACAGCCTGAATGGTCAGTAAGAGAGAAAATAGTGCCACTTATTGTAGACTACGTCATGAAGAATCCAAAATGGAAAGTGAGTTTACAGACCCATAAGTATTTGAATATACCGTAACCGCTTGAAATAGAATTCGAAGCTGAAATCGAAATCGAAAATGAATGAATAGGTTAATGTATAATTTTATATACTCCTAATACCTAATACCTAATACCTAATACTTCGTCTTCAAAATCTCTCCTCTTTTTTCTATTTTCTCTTGGCTCTAAGCATTATTTTTAAGGCAGCGTATAAAACATAAGAATGAGAGTACACTTTATAGCTATAGGTGGTGCGGCGATGCACAATCTTGCACTGGCTTTGCATCATAAAGGAGATGAGGTTACGGGAAGTGATGACACAATTTTTGACCCTTCTAAGTCAAGGCTAGAAAAGTATGGTCTGCTACCAGAGGTATTCGGTTGGTTTCCAGAAAAAATCACATCAGATTTAGAAGCCGTAATTCTAGGAATGCACGCCAAAAAAGACAATCCAGAACTGCTTAAAGCCCAAGAATTAGGTTTGGCTATATTTTCGTATCCAGAATACCTCTATGAACGTGCTAAAAACAAAACTCGGGTTGTCATAGGGGGTTCTCATGGTAAGACTACTATTACCTCTATGATTTTGCACGTGATGCATTATTGGGAAAAGGAAGTAGATTATATGGTAGGGGCGCAGTTAGCAGGATTTGATACGATGGTACGTCTTACCGATGATGCAGATTTTATGGTGCTAGAAGGCGATGAGTACTTGAGTAGTCCTATCGATAGACGTCCTAAATTCCATTTATATCAACCTAATATTGCTTTGTTAAGCGGTATTGCTTGGGATCATATTAATGTGTTTCCCACTTTTGAAAACTATGTAGAGCAGTTTCAGATTTTTGTAAATAGTATGACTAATGGCGGCGCGATGGTGTATAATACCGAAGATCAAGAGGTCGTAAAGGTAGTTGAGAAGGCCACAGCACATATAAAAAAATACCCGTATCAGACACCAGAATATAAGGTTGAAAATGGAGAGACCTTATTAGCCACTCCAGAAGGTGATATGCCTATTGAAGTTTTTGGAAAACATAATCTCAACAATCTAGCAGGGGCAAAATGGATTTGCCAACATATGGGTGTGGTAGAAGAAGATTTTTACGAAGCCATTGCCACTTTTAAAGGTGCCAGTAAACGCCTAGAGAAAATAGCAGAAAGTGCTAGCAATGTTGCTTATAAAGATTTTGCACACAGTCCGACTAAAGTTGCGGCAACCACAGCTGCCGTAAAAGAACAGTATACAAATAGAACGTTACTTGCCTGTCTAGAACTGCATACCTACAGTAGCCTGACTCCAGAATTTTTAAAGGAATACAAAGGTGCGTTAGATGCCGCAGACACTGCTGTGGTATTTTACTCACCTCACGCAGTTGAAATAAAAAAGCTTGCTCCTGTTTCTAAAGAACAGATAGCGAGCGCTTTCCAACGAGACGATTTAATTATCTATACAGATCCAACCGAGTTTAAAGAATTTCTTTTTGGACAAGGATTTGAGAATACGGCATTGTTATTAATGAGTAGTGGGAATTATGGCGGACTGGATTTTGAGGAGGTAACAGGTTTGATTTAGTTAAAATGCGTAACAAAATAGAATAATCACTACTAATCCTACAATTAAAATATTACATCATGAACCATAAAAAAAACATCTTCCTATTCTGTATTTTACTTTCAGTATTGGGAATTAATGCGCAAGAAGTGCGGGAGGTTTCGAGAGATTGGACTTCTTTCTCTCAATCTTTAGAAGTAGCTACTGAGACTCCTAGAAAATTCATTCTTAAGGGTGCTGTAAAAACTGTGACCGATGATAGTATTGCCTGGGCAGGTTTATGGGCTCGAGTTGATACAAAAGGTGATGAAACAGGTTTTTTTGATAATATGGGGGATAGACCGGTAAAAAGTCCTGTTTGGAAAGAGTATACTATAGAAGGGACTTTTGATAAAAATGCAGACAAACTTGTTTTTGGTGGTTTGGTACTTAATGATGGTGATTTTTATTTTGACAAGCTTGCTTTACAAATAGAAAATGATCAAGGCGTAATGGAAGATGTGCCGTTGGGGAATTCTGGTTTTGAAACCGCCGTGGCAGATAATATTGTTGAAGAGTGGACACCAGGTATTACTAAAGAGCGCATTACCATTGTGAAGGAATATACAATGAGTTCTAGCAAAGATGCGTACGATGGAAACTATTCTTTATGGATTAAAGGAGAAGGGACAGAACCGGGATGGTCACCCACAAGGATAGGCGAAATAGATGGTTATACACCGCAAATAGGAGTTCTTATTACGATGCTAGATGATTTAAAAGGAAGGGTGAAGGATAGAGTAAAAAACCTGTCGACTTATGAATTAGATCATTTGCATGATGAAGAAGCAAATCGCATTGGGGCATTGGTTATGCACCTTGCCTCTGCAGAGGTGCTGTATCAAAATATGACTTTTGAAAACAGACGTTTTAATGAAGAAGAACAGGAAAAATGGGGTGCTGCTTTGAATTTAGGTGATGAAGGTCGAGAGAAGTATAAAGGAAAACCAGTTAGTTATTATCTTGAGGAATATGAAAAGGTGAGGGCGCGTACCAAAGAACTTTTTAAAACTGTAGATGATGAGTGGTTACAAAACGACATTCCAAGTTCTGGAATGACCAACTACTTTGGGTGGTTTCACGTTGTAGAACATCAGTCTAGTCATTTAGGTCAAATATTATTTCTTTCTAAACGCATACCGCCAGAACCTACTTTAGAAAAAAAGCAGGAGATTAAAGATTAAACAAAAGAACCGCGATGAGCGGTTTTTTTTGTGAGAATTATTATTCATTTTTAGATTACCTCATAAGATTCTTCCTTTTAATGCGTTCTATTGGAAATGAAAACTATGAAAAGTCTATTTTTTTGTTTTGCTATTTTATTTATTGCCAGTTGCGAAACCGATGATGAAAATACTATGGATACCGCAGAAGAAATGGACATAGAAGAGATTGGTTTTTTTAATCTCAGAGTTGGTAATATATGGACCTATGAGTATTTTGAAAGAGAACAATTTAATGACCCCTTAAGCGATTTTATTAGCACAGGAACCACTGAGGTAAGAGAGGTAATTGAGCGGATATTTCTAGATGATGAAACAATTTATACGATAGAGGTACGGTCTTCTTTTGGAGAAAATGATTTCCTGTCAGAATTTGATCAAGAGGTAGCTACCTATCAAGTAAAAGACTCACTAGGCTATCTTGTTCGCATTAATGAAGGCTTACAGTTTTCTAGCGAGAATGACGAAGAATATATTAAATCATCCTTAGGTGGTATTGGGGATGTTTTAGGGATTTTACTCCAAGATTTGGAGACTGTAGAGACTACTGCTGGAGCATTTAACTGTACGGTAAACGAATTTTTTGTAGGACCTGATGGGGAAGCGCCAGGCAGAGAGCATAGCCTTATGGCAGAGGAAATAGGAGAGGTTCTTTATAGGACTTCCTTTGTTTCAAATCCTCTTCATATTGTAGAGCGAAGGCTTATTAGTTTTGATTTTCCAGAGTAAGAAAGTTTACGAAATCATAGTGTGAAACCTTCTAATCATCAGGATAATACCAAAAAGGTATTTGGGCGATGTTTGTCCAAGAAGTGCTGTCTTTAATTATTACTTTTCTGGTTATATGAAGTTGATGCAAGCCTCTAGAGATGTTTTGTAAATCGATAACGGTTTCGTAACCTCGTTGATCTTTTGAATTTGTGCTCAGCACATACTGAGTGGGATAATAAATACTGTCTATCTTTATACGAATAACATCTTCTAAAAGAGCAATATATTTTTTTAAGTCGCTATATTCTTTGTTTGCATCTATGGTAAAATCAAATCTAACCATTTCTGATTTTAAACCGCGTTTATCCTTTTCTCGTTGAAGTGTCGAGTCTATTTCATAAATCGTATTTTCTATATCATATTTATGCTTTATAAAAATGGGTAATGCAGGAGCGCTTATCATTTTTGAAGGTATAGAGGCACTGGTTACAAAAGTCTTTTCATCATCTTTTATATTATCATAATAATTTGAGATTCTAGCATACTCTGCTCGGTCTTGCCATTTATTTAAATGATAATTAGATTCTCTAATGGTAAAACTTGATATAACGAGTAGGGTAATAAAAATAGGCATAAGAAATGCTAGAATGCGCTTCCCAAATTTGTTATCCAATAAATTATATAATAGAGGTCTATACAGGAAGGATAGTGTTATTCTACTCATGAACCTGTATACGGGAAAGTAAATACGCGCTAACCATTTTTTCTTTTTCAAAAAACCTTGACTGAAAAAATCTACTGCGGTTAATATTAAAGAAAATAGGGTAATTATCCCTACAAAAGGTCCAAGTATGTCCTGCAGCCAGTTGTCTGGAAGAAAGTCTACAAGCCTAGATAAACCACCAAAAAACATAGTCACTAAAAAAATGGATAAAAAGAAAAAGACCAATAAAAAAGCTAGGGCAAACAATAGACTGCAATAATCTTCTAATCGGGCAATGTATTTGTCAAAAGATCCAATACGTTTTTTAAGATAATTCTTAAACTTAGGAGTGTAATTTAAAGTGTCATAATCTATATCGCCAGAAAAGTAACGCAGTCCGATTGCTCCTATCCATAAACCTCTTAATATGATATGTAGGATTAAGCACACTGTAAGGGACAGCAAACAAATAGAAACAATACCATAAGCCGTACTAATAAAAACCGTAAAAAACCCTAATTCGATTTCTTTACTAATGACGGTTCTATGTGCTATTCTAAGAGGCTCAAAAGATTGTAGCAAGCCAAAAATTGCCACACCAGATATGATAAGCTCTAGTTGCCAACTCTCCTGCTGGAGACTATCCAACCATTTTTTAAACTGTGAATCTTCGTATTTGGGTTGCATATACTTTTTATTATTTACATCAATAGTGTTGGATCAATCTTTCAAGGTTTTTCGCCTAAACTCCAAATTGTGTAAGATGATGATCCAAATGCTTGTATTGCATTTGACCCCATTGTTCTTTAGTAAGGTCTCCAAAGGTTGGATGAGGTTGCCAGTCATCACGATCGCGCTGCGCGTGAAGTTCTTCCAGCAGCGTCTCTAGCTTTGCTCTTTCTTTAGTTAAATCCTTAGGCGCTGTTTGTTTCATTCCTGGAACTGTGGGTAAATTTTTGCGCCACGGTTTATCATTGTACATAGATTTTTTAAAGAAGGTTTTGATGAGCCAGTTGGGTTTTAAGCCATAATCGTTTTTCCCTAATATAATATTAAGCGGTGCTTGACAATGGCATACCATTTGTCCAGGAGTCATTTTACCCCATTGCCGCTCACTATTTTCTGATACAGTTTCGAGTCGTGATCTAATCTCATCGTAGGCTTCTTGGTCAAAAAGGGATTTCATAGTTTCTAGATTTTTAAATTATTAAATGTAATGCGTGTGCTTTGTTTGTTGATATGCTATCTTCCATCATCGCTCTTCTAGCTTGGGTAATCTCGATACGTTGCTTCCTGCGGTCGCAACACTCGATTACCTTTTCGTTGGCTTTACTTCAACCTTCAATCTTCAACTTCAACTTCAACCTTCAATCTTCAACTTCAACTTCAACCTTCAATCTTCAACTTCCCACAAACTTTGTTATACTAAAAATACAATCTTTATCTTTAACCTATATGTCAGAAAAGAAACCTTTTTCTATTAAAAACTGGTCTGAAGATGATCGTCCAAGAGAAAAACTTGTTTTCAAAGGACGTTCGGTACTTTCTGATGCAGAGCTTATAGCCATACTTATAGGATCGGGTAATCGAGAAGAGAGCGCCGTAAGTTTGAGCAAAAGAATTCTCGCATCTGTAGAGAATAATCTATCAGAGTTAGGGAAACTCTCTGTCAAAGATTTGATGAAATTTAAAGGCATAGGCGAGGCAAAAGCCGTTTCGATAGCGGCAGCCCTAGAATTAGGGCGGAGAAGGAGTGGAGGAGAGGCGCTTTCGCGAAAGCGTATCACATCAAGTTCCTCTATATACGAAATGATGCATCCTATAATAGGAGATCTTCCTCACGAAGAATTCTGGGTGATATATCTAAACAATTCTAATAAAGTACTTGATAAACTCCAACTGAGTAAAGGAGGAATGACGGGTACGCTGGTAGATACTCGCATTGCCTTAAAAAAGGCTTTAGAAGTAGGTGCTGTTGCCCTTGCCTTAGTACATAATCATCCTTCAGGCAACTTGCGCCCGAGTGCCGCAGATAAACAGGTAACTCAAAAGTTGATAACCGCTGCAACGAGTCTTGATTTAAGGGTGATAGATCATCTTATAGTAACCGAAAATGGGTATTTTAGCTTCGCAGACGAAGGCATTTTATGAATCTAAATCTACTTATCTATACGCATAATATAACACCTAGAGTGCGGTATGTGTTTAAACATATTTTTACTCGAGTAATGGGACTTGCTATAGAGTTTACATCAGAGATTGAAACTTTTGTAGCGCACGAAGGACCTAAACTTTCCTATACCCAGAAACAGTTGGGCAACGAACTGCACTTTGGATCTATAGATCTCCTTTTTGAACAAGGCGTTAATGATGCTTCTATAAAGGTTTCTGACTGGGAAGGTGTTCCTTGTTTTTTTAGTGTAAAAGATCAAGCATCTGCAGTACCCTATGATATTTTTGCTGCCAGTTTTTATCTCTTGAGTAGATATGAAGAGTATCTTCCTCATGTAAAAGATGGAGTAGGCAGGTTTCCTTTTTCTGAGAGTCTTGCCAGTCAAAATAATTTTCTTGAAATACCCGTTGTAGATGAGTGGATTGGTAGATTAAAAACTGTTTTTAGTAAACATTATCCCGATATTAAGCTGGTA
>CAZXMY010000064.1:0-9443 GCA_964641325.1 uncultured Flavobacteriaceae bacterium
ATAATATAAAAAGAGGTGGAGATGCACCTATAGCTTGTGAATTAGAAGAAGGTAAAAAATACTCATGGTGTACGTGTGGACATAGCGAAAACCAACCATTTTGCGATGGCGGACATAAAGCTGCGGAGAGCACGCCAAGTTTACGTTTTGAAGCAACAGAAACTAAAACGGCTTATTTATGTACGTGTAAATTAACCAAGAATCCACCATATTGCGATGGATCACATAAGAGTTAAATTGATTTGCGTATAATTCTTATTTAATGCGATAGGCGGCCAAAGCACTGGATCCAAAAAATAGTGTCATTGAACGAGCTTTGGGATTTTTATCAAGGTCGACAATAAATTTATAGCCTTTAGGTGTCTTTTCAAATTTAGGCGTTATGCTTTTGGGACCTAATTTATAGGAAATCCATTCTTCTTGTAATGTAGTTTCCAATACGAAGGTGTATTTGTTCTTATTAGGTTTTCTTTCTAAAATCCCCTTTGCTGGAGTCACTATATTAATATCTTTCATATACGTACTAAAGAGCAATGGTTTTGAAGAAAATTCTTTTTGCGATAGTGTTTTGGTTAAAAGTAAATCTTTAGAGTCTTCTGGATAATGCTTTTGAGCAAATAGCTCAGGTTTTGTCATGAAGTAAAAATCGGTTGGGTCTTTTATAAATCCATTTTTCCAGCTACCTGCGCCCCAAGTGGCATCTATTAAATAATTCTTGTCATCAATAGTAACCATATTCCAAGCGTGGTCTATTGAAAGAGCTTTGCCTATATCCTCAACACTTGTTTTTGCAGTACCAAGTATTATTCTTGACTCTATATCTAGTTCATTCATTAAGCTTTGAAATAATTGAGAATAGCCTGAGCAAATAGCCTGTTTTGTCTGCAATATTCTTAGTGCCATATCATAGCTTAGTTTTAGGTCATTTTGATAGGAATTATAAATTTGGGTAGTGGGTTTACTTTCTTCATATGAATAGGCAATATGCTCAGTAATCCAAGTATAGACGGCTCTTGTTTGTTCAATTTCTGTCGAAAAATCTTTTGCTATTCGTTTTGCTAGAATAGATGGGTTTTTATAGGAAGATGGATAACTCAAAACAATAGAATCTACAGCTTGCAAATCTTGTGAATAACAAGTAAGTAAAAAAATAACGCTTAAAATACAAGTAGAGAGTATATTCTTCATAACATCTCTATAAGGTCAATTATTGTACCATTAATCCTAATTCCTTTCCCTTTTGGAGCATAAACTTAAAGGCAGCTCCATACTCATTAGGAATCACGCCTTCCAGGATAGCTTCTTTGATAGCTTCTTTAATAATGCCTATTTCTCGACCTGGAGTGAGCTTGAAGGTTTTCATAATCTCTTCTCCTGAAACTGGTGGTTGGAAGTTGCGCACATGATCTCTTTCTTCTACTTCTTTAATTTTACGACGTACTAGCTGGAAATTGTTATGATATTTCTTAAAACGTTTAGGGTTCTTTGTTGTGATATCTGCTTCACAAAGTGTCATAAGGTCCTCGATATAGTCGCCTGCATCAAAAACAAGCCTACGAACTGCGCTATCTGTCACACTATCTGTAGCAATAACAATAGGACGTGAACTCATTAATACCATTTTCTGAACAAATTTCATTTTATCATTAAGTGGCATTCGAAGTCTCTTAAAGAGTTTATATACCATTTTAGACCCTACAAACTCGTGACCATGAAAAGTCCAGCCCACTTTTTTACTAAATTTCTTAGTGGGAGCTTTACCTATATCGTGAAGCAAGGCCGCCCAACGTAACCAGAGATTATCTGTATTACGGCTAATATTATCGACAACCTCTAAGGTGTGGTAAAAATTATCTTTATGAGTTTGCCCTTCTATTTCATCTATGCCTTTCAAAGCCGTTAATTCGGGAAGAAAGTAGGGAAGAAGTCCTGTTTTTTCAAGAAGTAAAAAACCCTTAGAAGGCACTGGACTTTTCATGATTTTATGAAGCTCATCTACAATACGTTCCTTGGTAATAATTTCTATACGTGTTGCATTACGGCCTAAGGCGTTAAACGAATCTATTTCTATTGTAAAATCTAACTGAGTTGCAAAACGAATAGCGCGAAGCATACGCAAAGGGTCGTCACTATAGGTAGTATCAGGATCTAAAGGAGTACGAATAATTTTTGCATTTAGATCTGCAACTCCATTAAAAGGGTCTAGCAATTGTCCAAAAGAATCTTCATTTAATGATAAGGCCAAGGCATTAATTGTAAAATCACGGCGGTTTTGATCATCTTGTAAGCTACCACTTTCTACCTGTGGATTCCGGCTATCTTTAGAATAAGATTCTTTGCGAGCACCTACAAACTCAACTTCTAAATGACCTGTCTTTAACATAGCCGTACCATAGGTTTTAAAGATCTGTACTTTAGGTTTGTTAGGTAATAAAGAGGCCACTTTTTTAGCCAGTTCAATGCCGCTTCCTACGGTTACAATGTCTATATCTTTGGCTTCACCACGCTTTAGGATATGATCGCGCACAAAGCCTCCTATAACATAGGTATCTAGTTCTAAAGCTTGAGATGCTTTAGAGATTGTTTTGAATATAGATGCCGTAAGAGCGGTTTTATAATTTGCCATTACTTCCGTATTACAGTCACTTTGCCATCATTAGTAAGCTTAATGATTGCGCTAGGTTTAGAAGATTTTTTTTCACGATCCATATTTACTACATAATCTACTCCTTCAATAATAACGGGATCAATATCCTTAAATCGCTGAGGTGTAGGTTTTCCGCTTATATTGGCACTTGTGGATACTATAGGCCTTTTGAACTTTTTTAATAAAATATTGCAAAATGTATTGCGGCATACACGTATTGCAAGCGTATTGTCTTCTGCGATAAGGTTTTCTGCCACACGTATGGGTTCATCATAGATTATGGTGGTAGGCTTTGCCGCATATTTAAGGATGTCATAAGCTACTTCAGGTACATCTTCCACATATTGTTGCAACATTTTAAAATCACTAACTAAACATATAAGAGCCTTACTCTCTGAACGCTGTTTTAGTTTATAAACACGTTCTATGGCTTCAGGATGTGTTGAGTCGCAACCAATGCCCCAAACAGTATCAGTAGGGTATAGTATCAGTCCACCGCGTTTTAGAACCGCCAGTGCTGCCTCATGTTCTTCTCTCATATTACAAATTTAAGTAGTCAAATACTTTCGCTGCAAAGTTACGATTGATTGCTCTAGATTCTTCAAGAAGGTGCGGGAAAGTTTCTGCTTTCGCGAAAGCATCCAAAGCCTCTTCAAAGGTGCTGATTATTGGTAAATATTTAAGATCAAAAAACTTAGAGGAGTTGGGGATTACAACTACTTTTTTACCTAAAAGCATAGACCAATACATGGCGTGATAGCTATCTGTAATTACTTTTTGAGAGGATCCAATAAACTTGATAATATGTTCAATATCTGTTGTGTTCGAAGTAGAGGGATAGTCCTTAAACCGAGAAACAATCTCGGACTTTTTTAAGGTGTCTTTATGAAAAATAATACCGTATTCTTGAGTTTCGTTATAGGTTTGATCCAATAAAGGATGTAAGCAGCTAACACATGGAACATAGTCACCCGGCATTGTATAATCTCTCGTTCCTACGAGTCCAAAGTGCTCCAGGTTTACATTGTAAGCAGATACTTTGCCATAGGTTTTGGGTGATTTTTCATTATGACCTACGCCCCAAAGTACAGTTTTCTTTTTAGTTGTGTGAAGTGCTTCAAAGGCTTTCATTTGTAGTTTAAAACCATTGCGGTTTAGTAGGCCACCACCTCCTATGATTAGGCTGTTGCTGCTTATGGCGTCAATAAAATCTTGGCGCACTTTCTTATCTTCTCGTTTGTAATCAAAAATATCAAGCCCTTTCCCCTTTAATTCCTCAAAATATTGATGCGGTGCACAAAATAAATCTCCTGCATTTCTTGTATCAATCCTATGAATATTAACAACACCCTCATTGGTTTGTGGCCTAGCCTTTAATTCTCTTAAGAAAGAATGCTTCCTTATTTTTCTTTTTATGGTATTTTTTATTCTGTTTGCCATATTAAAATGTACTAAGAAGTGTTTTGTACACTTTCATATAATCACTTGCTGCATTATCCCAAGAAAAAGATGCTGCTCGTGCCATGGCTTTTTTCTCAAAAACCTCCCTACTATTGTTTATTTCCTGTAATCCATTTTGTAAGCTATTTGCCATATATTCTGGATCATAATGTTCCCAGTATTGAGCAACATCTCCACCTACTTCCGGTAAAGAGGTATTATTTGAAGTGAATATAGGTTTTCCAAAACGCATAGCTTCTATAATAGGTAATCCAAAACCTTCTCGTAAGGAAGGAAATACAAAGGCTTCACAGTTTTTGTAATACCATTGTTTGTCCTTTTCACTTATTTTTCCAGGTAATAGGACGCGATGCGTAAGTTTTTTTGCACTAATATATTCTCGTATTCTTTGAGCTTCTCTTGTGCTATTTTTTCCTGCTATGATTAGGTTTTTATCTGGTAAATGTTCCAGCATACGTATCAAACTCTTAAAATTTTTACGAGCGGTAAACTCTCCAATGCTAAATAAAAAAGGGCCTTGCATGATTTGATCTGGAGTATACTCAGGAGAAAGTGTTATCTCAGCAATAGGATTGCCATTGTGTATCACATATTCTGGGACCTTGGGCACTTCAAAAAAATCATGCGTAGACTTTTTGGCATAGTTTGATATATACGTAATAGCCTGACTACGACTTAACTTTTCTTGAAAACGTTTATGTGCTTTCTCTTGCATATAACTATCCGGATTCTTAATATAGGTAATGTTGTGAACCGTGAGCAGATACGGTATGTTATAATAAGGTTCAATTTTAGTATTTTGATTCATAGCATGCCATAAATCATATTTTTTACGTATTCGAGCTATGGGATATCTTGTGAAAGAATGGTACTTCTTATAGGTATAACTTTGAGAAAATTCTTTTTTCCATTTTGTTGGATTGGCGGTAAGCAGTGTGATATCTATATCTGCAATATCCTGCTTTTGTAGCGCTTTAAGAAGGTGGTAGTTAAATTGGCCGAATCCAAAAAACGGATTTTTAAGATGGTGACTTTCCAGAAAAAGAGACGGCTTTTTATACATTAACACAAATATAAGTAAATGGTACCTTGACCCATTACATACTATCTCTTAGTTTTTTTGTGTTTTGGATGTTGATGGTTTAGATTCTATCGTTTTGAAATTAAAGAATAAAAAGGCTTTGCATCACTTGCAAAGCCCATAAATAATAGTATAAATTGAAACTTATTCCAGAATTTCGTCTGTAATTTCAAGTTCATAATGTGTGAGGAAATTATTTTGTGTTTCCTGCTGCCAAAGCCCATCATCAATAGGGTCTTGAACATATACTTGGACTAGTTCTCCTTGGTCATCATTGGCAAATAAAACGATATTTGGCAAATCTGTATTTGCTGAAGGTGGAACGCTAGAATCACTATTTAACGATAGTCCAATGTATTCACTAGAATTACTTTCGATTGTTAATACTTCGTCCATATAATTAGTGTAGGTAAGATTAACACTAGAATTATTTACAATAAAGAACTCTGTGCTCACAACCTCATCCCTGTCATCATCATCACATTGTGTGGCCATTAAAATTGGGGACAAGAGTAGAATCAAAATTTTTCTCATAATTAATTTCAGTTTAGTTTTTTAAGGAGAACGTTGTTTCATTTGCAATATTACGTGGCTTCATTGTTATTCTACAAATATAATGCGGACATATCCATTTGTCGCACATGATTTCGCATAGTATACGCGTTATAACTGGTTTTAAAAGTTGATGTTAACTTAATTATAAATATGACAAACTTTATTCGTTCTTATCAATAGGAATAGCACTGGAGTAGAATTATAAATATTATATGGTCCGTATGCTGGACATTATGTAATATACCTTAGTTTTGTCTTGTGAAAGAAGTCTTTTCTAAAACATATACAGGAGATAAAAACGCGATTCGAACGTTTATTAAGACGTATGCTACTGCTGGAACTAATTTTGATGAACGTAAGCGTAATTCATTAAAATTGTTTGAATTAGAGGAGCAAACAATTAATATCAAATCGTTTAAAAAGCCTAATCTACTTAATAGCATTATTTATCGATTTTTTAGACCGTCTAAAGCGCAACGCTCCTTTGAATACGCGCACAAGCTATTAGAATCAGGAATAGGTACGCCTACGCCCATTGCTTTTTTTGAGGAACGTACAAGAATGGGTTTTAAAAGAAGTTATTATGTAAGCGAGCATTTAGATTATGATCTAACATATAGAGAACTGGTACATGATTCTGTTTATGTTGGGGATAAGAACATACTTCAAGATTTTGGAGCTTTTACATATAAGCTTCATGAAAACGAAATTCAATTTTTGGACCATTCTGTGGGAAACACATTAATAACTCTTAAGAACAAAAAGCCTAGTTTTTATTTAGTAGATCTTAATAGAATGAAGTTCGGCAAGATGAATTTTAAGACAAGAATGAAAAACTTCGAACGTCTTTCTAAAATAGACAGCCACATACGTTATATGGCAGAAGGCTATACCCAGAATAGCGGAGAAGATGTGGAAACCGTGTATACCGCTATGCGTCATTATATCCAAAAATATCAAACAAAATTTTACCGCAAGAAACGTTGGAAGAAGTTTTTTGGACTTTAAAGACCTATCGATTACAATAGGTCTTTTTTACATTCATTACATCTCTCCACCAAAAAATATGGCATTCATAAGCAACTTATTGGTGCCATACCAGAAAGCCCTAAAGTTTGTGTTATCTGTAAATAAGATTACTTCGCCACGACCCGAACTTTGATGTACAAAGGGGCGCGACTCGCTTAATGCTTTCAGGTTAATCTTAGAGATATATCCCGCTTGTAAAGGATTTTTGGTGTATTGAATGGGGTTCCTATAACTAGTAGAGTCTGCTTTTACAAAAAGTGTTGTGTTTCTAAATAAAGATAAGCTTTCATCTGTATATCCAAAGTTAATAGGATGAGAGCGGTCTTGTTTGGCTTCAAAAATAGCACCACCTATCACTTGAGCTCCATTAAAATCTCTGCGCTGTTCAAAAGAAATATTTTTTGCAGGATTTTTTGTACTCTTAAAGCTAATATCCAGCATCTTATTATCCTTAAACCAGTTTGCAGTATTGCGATAGCCTATTAAAGTACCACCAGCACGCACCCAACTCTTTAATTTGTCCGTATTACTTTTATTTAAGGCTCTAAAATTATGAGGAACTATAATATCAGTATACCTCGATAAATCAGCGCGGCTTAGATTTTTCACATCTAGTTTTGTGATTTTCATATCATAACGCGTATCGAACAAATGCCAAATCTCGCCTGCGTCGTATGAATTAGTGCCTTCTCCTACAATAAGTGCAACTTGAGCTGGTTCTAATGCTCTAAACTGGTTACTCCCTAAGTCTATACCTTCGGTAAGCCCAGTAGATACGGCTGTGATGTCTACAGCGGTATCTCTAGAAACGGTTTGTAAAAAAGATGCTAGTGCTGGCGCATCCATATTTTGATTTTGCACTGGGATTAATATAGTACCGTAATCGTAGTCCTTTCCTTCTAAGGAGAAGGTATTCATACCCACTTTTGCACGTAAACCCGCATTAAGTATCTTGTTAAGAGCCTTAGGCGTATAGTATTCATGCCATTGCATAAGATATCCATAAGTACTTGGTGTAACTGCATTAGGAGTTCGCATTTCTAAGTTAGAAATTGCAGCACCCGCGTTGGATACAGAGGCTTTTTCGGTAAAATCCAATCCAAAAGCTAGCGGAAACGACCAAGCTGATATATCATAAAAAAGACTGTCTGTAAAACTAGTACGTTTCTCAAACATAGCTTCTATAAGACGTGATTGACGCTGATTTTTAGGTACAATATAACTATATCCTTTTTTGAATTCTTTCCCGTTTTCGCGAAAGCTTTTTGCCACAGGATGAACCGCTACTTTATGGCGTTTTAACACCTCAGCAAGGTGATATGCTGTAGCTGCGTCTTTGGAATTTCCAAAAGCATAGGCACCACCTTTTCCCTCAGAACGAGCCCCATTAAAGAAATCCTTCTGGTAGTCTAAAAGTTGGGTTCGCATACCTTGAGCCGCTTCGAGTGTAGATAATATAGTAGTAAACTGATTGCGTATGGTAAATGGAAATTCTAATAAACCATTATCGGTTTCTTGCGCGTGACCTCGAGAGGACGCTTGCTCAAACAAAATACCAATCCCACCATTTATATCTGGAAAAGTAGAGCCTTTGCCGTAATAAAAATCGTCAAAACTCTCCTCTGTATAATACAAACTACCTATTTCATTTAAGGCAGCAGCGTGGTAGTTTCCAATCTGTTTGGTAAGTTCTTGATTAAGTTTAGGAGTGAGGGGATGCGTACGCGACTGAATTCCTGGTTGAAAAAAGAAACTTGCATTACTACCCATCTCATGATGGTCTGTTAGGATATTGGGATACCAGTTATGAAAGGTTTCGATACGCGCTCTAGATTCTGGAAGCTGTACAGGAAGCCAGTCTCTGTTCATATCAAACCAATAGTGGTTTGTTCTTGCGCGAGGCCAAACCTCGTCATACTCGCGATCTTGCGGATCTGCGTTAATGTTAATACTCTTATTTGTATTGGCCCAATAAGCAAAGCGTTGCAAACCATCAGGATTGTAGCTCGGGTCAAAAAGGATAACTGTATTTTCTAGTAATTGTTCTATTTTACTTCCTTGAGCGGAAGCCAGATAATAGGCCGCTATAAGTCCAGCATTTGCTCCACTGGGTTCATTACCGTGTATAGACATCCCTTGATACACTACAATAGGCATTTGAGCCGTATTACCACCTTTTCCTTCTACTAAATTAAGATGCTCTGTACGTATACTTTCTAATTTAGAATGATTAGTAGGTGAGGTAATGGTTAATAATAAAAGAGGACGACCTTCAAAAGTTTTACCTCTGTTCTCAATAGAGATACGACTACTAGCAGCCGCTAGTGTACGCATATATTCCGAAAGCTTATCGTGGCTAACGTGCCATTCGCCTGGCACATATCCCAAAATACTCTCAGGTGTTGGAATTGACGAATCATAAGACACATCTTGAGGTAAATAATAAGACATATCTACTTGTCCGCTTTGCGCGAAAAGAAAACTAGTTATACTTAATAAAAGAGAAGTAATGTATACTCTATACATAAAAATATGTTTTTGGTTGTGATTGAGATTTATAGCTGTGCATTCGCCCAAACCTTCAGATTAAAAGTCCAAAAATGGTATAATCTTTTGTTTTTTTGGCCATACATAGATTGATCTAAGATATTTGAACACTATATTCAATAC
>CAZXMY010000065.1:0-9306 GCA_964641325.1 uncultured Flavobacteriaceae bacterium
ATATCACTTCCTTGGAACACAGATTCTGATGCAAAAATTACAGACAACATTATTACTCGCGGTTGGGCCGATCCTCAAAATTACAAGTCATTAACAGATGGTGTTCCTCTTGAAAAGGATAAATTCTACAAAGTTAAGTTTGATCTAATGCCTGATGATCAAATTATTCCTGCTGGCCAGCAAATTGGTCTTATGATATTTTCAAGTGATAAAGAATTTACACTGCATCCAGAACCAGGTACGAAGCTTACGGTTAAACTGAGAGGTACTAAATTAAAACTTCCGGTTGTAGGTGGCAAGAAGGCCTATTCGCAAGCGTTCAAGTAATACTGTACTACTTATGAAATATTGGAGTCTATTCTTTAGTTTATTTTGCGCCATGATACACGCCCAAGAACCTACTTTTGAAAAAGCTAGTTTTGAATACGAAGGAAAAACATTGCAGTATCGCATACTCAAACCTATAGACTTTGATGCGACTAAACAATATCCTCTTCATCTATTTTTGCATGGCGCTGGAGAACGAGGTGATGATAATGAGGCACAGCTAGTTCATGGTAGTGAACTTTTTATTAAGGAAAATAAAAAGCATCCCGCTATTGTAATTTTCCCTCAATGTCCGGAAGACGATTATTGGGCGCAAACCACCGTTACAAGAGAAAGAAGTGGCAATACCTTCCTTTTTCCTGAAAACAGTACTCCTGGGTGGGCGCTAAGCGCCGTTATGGCATTACTAGATGAAACCCTTAATGAATCATATATAGATAAGGCAAGAGTTTATCTAGGTGGCCTCTCTATGGGAGGAATGGGAACTTTTGAATTACTCTCAAGACGTCCAGATACCTTTGCTGCGGCAACTGCCATTTGTGGAGGAGGATCTGTGCCTAATGTTGAAAAATGGGCCTCGAAAACACCAATTTGGATTTTTCACGGAAAGTCCGATAATGTGGTACCTTCCTTCTATTCGCAATCCATGATTGAAGCTATTATTCGTACAGGAAAAGAACCCAAATTTTCACTTTACGATAATGTGGGTCACGACAGTTGGACAAATGCATTTTTAGAACCTGATTTGTTTGATTGGATTTATAGCCATCAAAAAGCAAAAGTTGAAGACTGTACTCCAGAATGGCTTAAATTTTCTGAAGATATTCTTCTTGGAAAATATAAAGAAGCTAGTGAAGGTTTACGTCAAACGGACAATGCCAATAGTATCGTATTTATGGGTGACTCTATTACCGAAGGCTGGGAAAGTACTTCTCCAGAATTTTGGAATTCGCATCCTGAGTTTATCAACCGCGGCAATAGTGGTCATACTACGAGCCAGATGTTATTACGGTTTAGACAAGAAGTAATATTGCTAAATCCTAAGACTGTTGTGATACTAGCGGGAACCAATGATATCGCAGGAAATACCGGTGTAACTTCTCTCGAAACGATTGCTCAAAATATTTATGCCATGGCAGATATGGCTACTCAAAATAATATAGAAGTAATTGTTGCTTCGGTATTGCCAGCTTACGATTACCCTTGGAAACCTGGATTGCAACCGGCAGGTAAAATTATTACTCTAAATGAAAAACTAGAAACTTTTGCCAAAGCTAATAATCACAGATACTTAGATTATCATATACATATGAAAGACGCTCGTGATGGTTTAAAAGAAATCTACACCTATGACATGGTTCATTGCACCAAAGAAGGATACCAGAAAATGGAAGAAATACTAGTAAACTTCTTAGGATTAAACTAATAAGAGCTACTCGCCAAATTTGTAGACAAATCTCTCCCATTTTCATACATTTGTGACCCTTAACACAATAGATATTTTCTTAGAATGAAAAATACAGCTCTTACTAAAGTTCACGAAGCGCTTGGCGCAAAAATGGTTCCGTTTGCAGGATATAATATGCCTGTTTCTTATGAAGGTGTAAATGCAGAACATCAGACGGTAAGAGAAAGTGTAGGCGTTTTTGACGTTTCCCATATGGGAGAGTTTTTAGTAAGTGGATCCTCTGCATTAGACTTATTACAATGGGTATGCTCTAATGATATAAGTAAAGTAAAAGTAGGTGGAGCTCAATATAACTGCCTGCCTAATGCTACAGGAGGAATAGTAGATGATCTTATTGTTTACCGTGTAAAAGAGGAACAATATCTACTCGTGGTGAATGCTTCCAATATAGATAAAGATTGGGATTGGATAAATTCTCAAAATACTGCCAAAGAATTTAATGCAGACTTAAAAAATATTTCAGAAGGGTATTCACTTCTAGCTATACAAGGGCCTAAAGCCATAGAAGCCATGCAATCGCTAACAGAAGTAGATCTCTCTGCTATAAAGTTTTACACTTTTGAGGTGGCGCCTTTTGCTGGTATACCTCATGTGATTATTAGTGCTACTGGCTATACAGGAAGTGGAGGTTTTGAAATCTATTGTAAAAATGAGGAGGTAGAAAAACTATGGAATGCTGTTTTTGAAGCTGGAAAAGATTGGAATATAAAACCTATAGGACTTGCAGCACGTGATACGTTACGACTAGAAATGGGCTATTGCCTTTACGGTAATGATATAGACGATACGACTTCACCTTTAGAAGCAGGCTTGGGCTGGGTCACTAAGTTTACCAAAGACTTTGTAAATAGTAAAGCCTTGCGGGCTCAAAAAGAAGAAGGTATAACTAAGAAATTAGTAGGTTTTGAATTAAATGGAAAAGGCATCCCTAGACAGGGTTATGATATTGTAGATGAAGTAGGCACCATTATTGGCAAAGTAACTTCCGGAACGATGGGGCCTTCTGTAAACAAAGGTATTGGAATGGGTTATGTGGAGAATGCTTTCGCGAAAGCAGACTCAAAAATAGGCATACAAATTCGTAAAAAAGTAGTTCCCGCTACGGTTGTAAAACCCCCTTTTTACAAAAAGTAATAAAGGATATGTCTCTTATAAATCTGGTGAAGCGCCACGGAAACACGATATAAGAGGGCATCTCTAAAGACCATTATTATCGCTTTTAAAAAATCTAAAGACAAAATATTAATTTTAGGAGCCTCAGGCTTTTTAGGTGGATCTTTATATAAAGAGTTGTATCGTTATTACAATACTTTTGGCACATATCATTCCGGTAAGATTTATAGCGACAATAAGCATTATTTTAGGTTTGATCTGGAAACAGATGATGTATATGAATTACTCAAAAAAGTGCAACCTCAAGTTATTATTTCGGCATTAAGAGGTCCTTTTCAAGATCAGATAGAAGCGCATCATCTTATGGTAGAATATGCTCAAAAAAGTGGTGCGAGGCTCATCTTGTTGTCCAGTGCAAATGTTTTTGATGCTTTCTCCCACTACCCTAGTTATGAACATGATAAGACCTTATCAGAGAGTATTTATGGCAAATTAAAAATGCGATGTGAGCATATCATAATGCACGGCTTACCCGAGAATCAATATGCAATTTGTAGGTTGCCTATGGTTTTTGGTGCGGGTTCTCCTAGATTAATAGAAATAAGAAATAGCGTGCTTTTGCACGTGCCTATTGAGGTTTTTCCTCACTTGATAATGAATGCTACTACAGATAGTAAGATGAGCCAACAGTTGCATTATATCATTAATAGAAAACTACACGGGATTTTTCATTTAGGCGCTACAGATCTTATTCATCACAAAGAATTTGTACGAGAATTGATAGAAATGCTTGATTTATCGCAAAAAGCCATCTTCAAAAATGTTTATACTAGCAATTTTGATAGGTATCTAGCCGTTTTACCAAGAGATAATAAATTGCCTAAACATCTACATATTACAAATGAAGAAGTAGTTCAAGGTAGTTTGAAATTATAAATTAAGCTTTCGCGAAAGCGAACTCGAAATCCAAAAATATGGCTAAAAATATTACTACTATCGTATTTGATTTAGGAGGAGTTCTAATAGATTGGAGTCCGGAATATGTTTACCTTAAGGAGTTTAGAGGTGATCGCAAAAAAATGGATTGGTTCTTAGAACATATTTGTGCTTGGGATTGGAACGTGAATCAAGATGCGGGTTATCCTATCGCAAAAGCCACCGAAGAAAGAATTGCTCTCTTTCCAGAATATAAAGAGCTTATCCAGATGTACTACGGTCGTTGGGAAGAAATGCTTGGATATACCCATGAAGACACCTTAGGAATTTTAAAGAAGTTGATAGACAATCCTAATTATAGAGTCCTTGCACTAACGAATTGGAGTGGTGAAACTTGGCCTAAGGCAATAGAAAAATTCCAATGGTTACAATGGTTTGAGGGAATTCTGGTATCTGGAATTGAAGGAATGCGTAAGCCTAATGCAGAAATTTATGAGTTACTCTTATCACGGTATTCTATTGATCCGGAAGAAACCGTTTTTATAGATGATAGCAAAGCAAATATAGTAGGTTGTGAAGCTGTTGGTATTTCAGGAATTCATTATACTGATGCACAAACATTACAAACTAAATTACGTTCTTTAGGCGTTAAACTTGATTAAAACCATATCCTAAAATGATAAAAATTTACCACAACGCCAGATGTTCTAAAAGTAGACAAGGTCTAGCCATACTAGAAAATGAGGCTGTCGAATTTGAAACGATAAAATATTTAGAAACACCCTTGTCTATAGAAGAACTTAAGGCAATCATAAAAACACTAAATATTGCTCCAATAGATTTAGTTAGAAAAGGAGAAGCCATCTGGAAAGAGAACTATAAAGGTCAAGAATTAACCGATTCGCAAATATTAGAAGCGATGATAAAGCATCCTAAATTAATAGAAAGACCTATTGTTATTAATAATAATCAAGGAATTATTGGACGCCCTCCCGAAAATATCAAATCTATTTTGTAAATTTCAACTCATAATAAGCAAACACTTTATACAATGAAAAAACTACTCGCAATTTTTGCCTTTGTTCTTTTAGGAATGACATATGCTCAAGCCCAAGAAACACAGCTTGATGTACCTTCAGAATTAACCGAAGCTATGGTTCAAGAATTACAACTTACTCCAATACAGACAGAATCGGTAAATAAATTCCTTTTAGTTATT
The DNA here is from genome assembly GCA_964641325.1 of uncultured Flavobacteriaceae bacterium. Classification (GTDB taxonomy): domain Bacteria; phylum Bacteroidota; class Bacteroidia; order Flavobacteriales; family Flavobacteriaceae; genus Dokdonia. Next base: position 5,064 of record CAZXMY010000065.1, read on the forward strand.
AAACCAGCAATGGAAACGGTTGCTAACTCTAACTTAAGTGACGCGGATAAGACTAAAAAACTTAATGCCTATGCCGATCGTGAAAAGTTGAATATGAAAAAAATTCTAACAGATTCGCAATATGTTAAATATCTCGAGCTCACGGGAAGGATATAATATAATTTAATATTTAAAGAAAACGTCAGTTGTAAACTGGCGTTTTCTTGTTTTATCGCTATATAAACAAATGAAAAGAAAATACTTCTTAATGTACTGTATTATAACGTTTTCAGTACTAGGTTATGGACAAAATACAAATTTACTTGATAGTACACTCTCCATAGAGGAAGACATAAAAGAACTGGTTAAAGAACTCGTTTCTAAAGTTGAAGTTTCTGATTACCAGCAAAAATTAACAATAAAGGTACTTACAAGGGCAGCGCATACGAAACAAAAAATAGAACATACATCCCAAGGAGCCACAGAAAGAACAATAGCTTTAGAAGAGCATAATAAAAAGACAGAATCTAGTTTGCGTAGAATATTGAATACAATACAGTATGAGATGCTCGCGGCCTTATTAGAAGATGAATGACCAGTACTGCATATATTATTTAACGCCACTTTAACCAAGTGGCGTTTTTTATTATTCTTACTTTGCATTTTACCAAATCAAACTAATGAGAAAAATAACCCTACTAGTCACTTTTTTAAGCTTTATATTTATTTCATATGGACAACGTCCTGAACCAAAAGAAATTACTATTTCTGGAGTTGTTCAAGACAAAGCAGGTGCTGTTCCTTTAGAATATGCCACTATTACCCTTACTAATGTTGCTCCACCTAATGAAGTGACTGGCGGTATTACAAATTTTGATGGGGAATTTTCTTTTCAAGCCCCAGCAGGTATTTATGATATAAAAGTAGAATTTATTTCTTTTGAACCCCATGAACTTAAAGCTCAAAAACTGTTCAAAAATACCCCTCTTGGAACCATAGCTTTAGAAGTAAATGCAGCTACCCTCGAAGAGGTAACCGTAATAGCAGAAAAAACTACTGTTGAGTATAAATTAGACAAACAAATCTATAATGTAGGTAAAGACCTTACAGTTAGAGGTGCCACTGTTTCTGATGTTCTAGACAATGTACCGTCTGTTTCTGTTGATGTAGAAGGAAATGTGGCTTTAAGAGGCAATGACGACGTACGTATTTTGATAAACGGTAAACCTTCAGGACTTATAGGCCTCAGTGGGACAGAAGCTTTAAGACAATTACCTGCAGAGTCTATAGAACGTGTAGAGGTGATTACCTCACCTTCTGCAAGATATGATGCAGAGGGAAGTGCAGGAATACTTAATATTATTTTACGCAGAAGCAAGCTACAGGGACTTAATGGGGCTGTAACCGCAAATGCGGGGAATTTTGGAACAAGAGGCCTTTCTGGAAACATAAATTATAGAACAGGAGATTTCAACTTTTTTGCTACTGGCGGTTATAATATAAGTGGCTCTGAAGGCAATAGTTCTACTCAATCTACTTTTTCTACAAACCCATTAAGTGGGCTAGAAGAAAGTAGAGAATTTGACAGAGATCGCGGTGGACTTAATGGCAACTTTGGTGTAGAATACTATATTGACGATAATACAAGTATTACGGGTTCTGTTGTAGTGAGAGATAGTGATAATGAAAATGGTTCCGTAAATAATATTACAGAAATTCAAGCTGGTGAGACTTTTCTTTCGCGCAGGCTAGCTCCAGAAACAGAGGAGGATCTTACCACTCAATACAGTCTTAATTTTGATAAAAGATGGGAAAATGATGGGAATCTATCTATAGAGTTGCAATATGAAGATTCTCAGGAGACAGAGTTTTTGGATATATCAAGTGCACCGGTAAATTTTGAAGGAGACCTTATTTTAGAAACCAATGAAACTACCGAAGATCAAATACGATATTTTGCCCAGGTAGACTTTGTACAGCCTTTAGGAGACAATTCCCGTTTTGAAGCCGGATATAGAGGTAATTTTAGTGAGCTCGATACTGACTTTGTTGTATTTGACAATACGGTAGATACTAATAACCCAACAGGAGCATTTGAGCTCAATACAGATTTGACTAATAGTCTCATATTTAACGAAGATGTTCACGCATTTTATACCCAATACGGCAGTAAGATTAATAAATTTAATTTCCTTTTAGGACTGCGATTGGAACATACAGATATCCAAATTGACCAACAAACCACTAGTGATTTTAATAGTAGAAGCTTTACTAACCTGTTCCCTACTGTTAACCTCAACTATGAGCTTAATGAGAAAGAAACTATAAGTCTTGGCTATAATAGAAGAATACGAAGACCTAGAGGTTTTTTCCTTAATCCTTTCCCTTCCAGAACCAGTGCTACAAACTTTTTTCAAGGTAATCCTAATCTTAATCCTAGTTTATCTAATGGTATAGATTTAGGCTATCTTAATAGAATAAGCAAAACAGTAACCCTAAATGGTTCCATATTTTTTAGACGAAGTACGGATAACTTTACCTTTGTATTTTTAGAAACAGACGAAACTGTTGTTATAGGAGGTGGTGACCCTATTCCTGTGTTAAATAGAACTCCTATTAATCTTGCGAGTAATGATCGTATTGGTTTAGAAGGCACACTTACCTACTCACCTTCTAAAAAATGGCGTATTAATGCTAATTTAAATATTTTTAATTCTGAAACTACAGGCGAATTCGAAGGAATAGATTTTGGAGCAAGTAACTTTACTTGGACAGCTAGACTTAATAATAAGTATACGCTGCCTGGTAAGATAGACTGGCAAACGAGAATAAATTACAGAGGACCTTCTGTAAATGCGCAAAGTAGAAATAGAGGTATTTTCTCTGCAGATTTTGCCTTTAGCAAGGATGTTTTCAAAGAGAAAGGATCACTAGCGCTCAATATTCGAGATATTTTTAACTCGAGAACGAGAATATCGGATGTTAACTTCCCTTTTCCTGGCGAGAGTCAATTTCAATTTAGAGAGCGATCCATTAATTTTTCATTCACCTATAGATTTAATCAAAAGAAAAAGAGAGAACGCCCAAGAGAATTTGATGGTGGCGATGGTGAGTTTGAAGGGTAGAACTCACTTTAACCCGATTTATGCTTTCGCGAAAGCATAAATGTAAATAATACACATAAAAAAGGTCTGCAATTGCAGACCTTTTTACTTTTTTATAAATCTAAGCTATTTAAGCTTCTTTCTTTGCCTTTATCGCTTCACGCTTTTCCTTAATCATTTCTATAATAGAACCTCCTACCCAATATGGGATTACAAAGGTGAGCAAGAAAATCATTAACCAAAAACCTATAGTAAGTATGGTTAAAAATGCTAAAAATCCTAAATACTGATCAAAATCAAACATAAAACTGTCTCTCTAGTTAATTACTTTGCAAAGATACCGCATAAAATTTATTTTTCATAAAAGAATATCTAGATTTATTGACAGCTTATTGACAAGGATATTAATGCAAAATTGTAACTTTGAGCACATCAAAAACAACCCAATTTATGGACTATAGAATTGAAAAAGATACAATGGGAGAAGTGCAAGTCCCTGCAGATAAACTATGGGGAGCACAAACCGAAAGATCACGCAACAACTTTAAAATAGGTACACCAGGATCTATGCCTATTGAGGTAGTGCACGGTTTTGCAATTCTCAAAAAGGCAGCGGCCTATACCAACTGCGAACTAGGCGCTTTAGCTATCGAAAAGAGAGATCTGATCGCTCAAGTTTGCGATGAGATACTAGAAGGCATCCACGATGATCAGTTTCCGCTAGTAATCTGGCAAACAGGATCAGGTACGCAAAGCAATATGAATGTAAATGAGGTAATTGCAAATCGTGCGCACCAAATTGCGGGCAAAACAATAGGCGAAGGAGAAAAGACATTACAGCCTAATGATGATGTTAACAAATCACAATCCTCTAACGATACTTTCCCAACAGGAATGCATATTGCTGGTTATAAAAAAATTGTAGAAGTTACCTTACCGGGAGTGACCCTTCTTAGAGATACGCTTAAAGCGAAAGCTGACGCTTTTAAAAAAGTAGTAAAAATAGGTAGAACGCATTTAATGGATGCAACACCGTTAACATTAGGACAAGAATTTTCTGGTTATGTTTCTCAATTAGATCATGGCATTACAGCCTTGCAAAACAACCTAGATCACCTTTCTGAGCTTGCCTTAGGAGGAACTGCTGTGGGGACAGGTCT
>CAZXMY010000066.1:0-9211 GCA_964641325.1 uncultured Flavobacteriaceae bacterium
ATAGGTGCATCTCCACCTCTTTTTATATTATTTTCCATAGTTCATAATTTTAAAGGCAATATACTACCTATGACCTTTGGAATTATTCTAAATTAAGCTGGGGAGTTTCTTCTTCTATCTGATATTTTGCAAACATAGCGATAGTATTATCTAACAATGACATATCACCATAACCGCCGTGACCTGGGATAACATGCTTGGCATCTGGATAAGCCGTTTTTACTTTTACAACTGTATCTGACCAGTTTTCCAGATTTGCATCGGTAAGATTTCCTTCTACATCGTCCAAGGCTTTTATCATGCAACTTCCAACTATCGTTTTTGATGCGGGAATATAGGATACGATGTTATCAGGTGAAATAGCTTCTCCAAAATATTGATTCAATACGACTTCTTTACCTACTGCAATTTCTTGTTTCACCTCAAAAGGATGCGTAATAAACAGTGAATCTTTAGCCAAGATGGCTGCAGTTTTTGCAGAAGCATAGGATGAGATTTTGCTATTTTCAAAAGATTTTAATCCTCCAGAAGCATCTACATGTGAGTGACTTACAACAACACCTTTAATAGATGCTTTAAGTTCTAGTTGTATGAAATCAATCAATTGATTTGACAAAATAGTATCAACCGCTGTATCAAAAACTATGGCTTCATTATCGCTGATGTAGATATATCCATTACATCCTATATATCCACCCTTGCCATCTTTGAGATATGAAATGTGCATGTAATTATTATCCGATAATTTTACAATTTCCAAAGCCCTTTTGTAAGGCTTGGGAGCATATTTATCTCTATCAATACAGGCACTTAAGAGTACACAACATGTCACTGTGAGTAGAACAGATATTAGCCCTCGATTTCTCATTTACGTTTATTTCGTCTATTATAATTTTTATCGCCTTTAGTCTTAGGCTTTTTATACTTTTTGCTAATAATTCGTCTATAAGAACCTCCTAAATTCACCTTCTGATTCTTCTCTTTCTTCTCATGAAACGCAGGTCCCGGTGCATCCTCATCATCTTGCCTTCTCTTAAGAGGGTTATATATTTCTTTGGATTCTGGTCGTTCCTCTGGTGTTAGCTCCTTAGAAATCTCTACTTCTTCGGGCATTGTAATTACAGGAATAGTCTGCTTCATTAAAGCTTCTATTTCCTCAAGCTGCTTTTCCTCTTGTGGTGTGGATAATACAATAGCCACACCTGCACGCTGTGCTCTTCCCGTTCTCCCTATACGATGTAAATAATTCTCTGGAAACAAAGGAACATCTACATTAATCACATGCGAAATATCGTCTATATCAAGACCACGAGCCATCACATCTGTAGCAATAAGTATACGTATGTCACCATTTGTAAACTCTTTTATACTATTAAGACGATAATTTTGCGTCTTGTTCGAGTGTATGACATTACATTGTCCTGGAAAGGCTTCTTCTAGCTTGGCAAACAATCTATCTGCCATGCGCTTGTTTCTGGCGAATAGTAATACTTTAGGGAACGCTTTCGCGAAAGCGAGAACTTCCAACAGATAATTTACTTTAGTATAAAAATTAGGTGCCTTCACGCATTGTTGCTCAATATTTTCAAGTGGAGTACCACTACTCGCTACTGAAATCTGTACGGGAGCATTAAAGAAATCTTTGATTAAAGCATCTACATCCTCCGTCATTGTGGCCGAAAACATAATATGTTGCCTTCTTGGAGGTAGAATATCAAATATATTCATTAGCTGAGGCCTAAAGCCTAGATCAAGCATCACATCCACTTCATCGATCACTATTTTTTGCACAGATTTAAGCTGTAGCACGCGGCTTACCGCGAGGTCAAATAACCGACCTGGTGTTGCCACAATAATATCTTGTCCTTGGGCAACAAGCTCTTTGTGTCTATTAATATTAACACCTCCATATACAGCAGCAACGCGAGTATCTAGATAGGCTGTGAGTTTCTCTAATTCGCTAGCCACTTGAACGACAAGTTCACGCGTGGGAACTAGAATAATGACCCTTGGATTCTCCTGCTTAGAATACGGTAAACTTCTAAGTATAGGCAATAAATAAGCAAAAGTTTTACCGGTTCCTGTTTGCGCTATTCCCACTACATCTTGCCCTGCCATTACAGGAGAGAAAGCTTTTTCTTGAATCGGTGTAGGCACTTCAAAACCTAAATCATCTAAGGCATTCCATAAGAATTTGTTAAGATTTAGATCTTTAAATTGCATCCCCTATTTTTTAAGCGTGGCAAAAATAAGAATTTACTTACTAATTAACTAGTGAAAATCAGTTGGTTATCGATTTAAATATACCCAACCTATTTTATCCGAATTATCGGCATCATTAAGTTGTAGGACATAGTAATATACTCCAGTAGGGACCTCGCTTCCTCCTAGACCCTGGTTAGGTGTGCCATCCCAAAATGGAATTTCGTTATCTCCTTGATAAATTAGGTTTCCTAAGCGAGAATAGATACGTAGCTCGTAGTTTTCAAATACATTTTTAAGCCTTGATATTTCAAAAACATCATTAATACCATCTGCATTAGGTGAAAACCCTTCTGGGATAAAAGGCGGGCAATTCTCAATGTTTAAAGGAAATTGAGCTATTTCAAAACAATCTAAAATATCATCACCCTGTATTCGTATATAGATAGTTTGCGGGTTTGTCTCGTTTTGAAAAACTGTAGGATCAGAAATAGGACTAATTGCTACCTCTGCATCTTCTAAAGTGGTAAAATATCCGGTAATTACTTCATTAGTGCTCGTGACGCTCTCTCCTATTTCGGTTAGATCAAAAACACCCATTTCAAAACCTTCATTACAGGCTAATAGCGAAGGTAGCGTAACCACATCTGCCAAGGGATTAACGAGTAAATCAAAAAATCCCACATCATAACAATTGGGGTTATCCTGATTAGACAAGCGCACATAGATAACTTGAGGATTGGAAATGTTAGTATAATCCTCTGGAGATGGTATTGCATTTATACTCATTTCTGCATCTTCTAAACTCGTGTGATAACTAAGAACTACCTGAGGTTGATTGTTAGTTATATTCGGTTCTTGAACTGTTAAATTAAAGGATGCTACCATATCATTGTCTAAACTATCATCACATATCTGCAAAGCCTCTATATCAGGCACATTAGGTTGGAAGGATACTTCCAGCAGAAGTGGTACAATCGTAAAACAGCTGGGGTCACTTGTGAGATAATAGCGTATATATATGGTTTGTAATTGCGTAGTGTTTTCAAAAATTGTGGGTTCCAGAATGGGATTTACTTCAAATTCTGCATCAAGAAGGCTTGCATAAAAGGCAAATGAAATCCCTGACTGACCGGATATAGCGTTGAGAGCAGTTGGTTCTAGATTAAAAATGCCTAAACCATCGTTACTGGCATCATCACATATCTGCAAAGTTTCTAAATCTTCAATGCTAATAGCATCTAAGTCTATAGTGAAAGTATTGGATGTGTTATTAGCTTCATTGCTCTCTATAACCATAGCCGGATCATCAACAACTGCTTCTAAATTAAAAATAGCGGGCACTTCTTGCACAATGGTCAATAGTGTATTCATTTCTACCGAATCGCCCATAGGGAGGGCTTCAGGCGTTTGGGCAATACCCGTTAGAACCCCATCTGCATAAAAAGAAATTTGAGTCATTGCTGGTAAAACGTCAGTTCCTTGGTTAGTTACCGTAAAGTCAATTTCTACATCTCTAGTATTACAGGTCGTTTGGAAGGAATCTAATTGGATTACAGCATCCGGCAATTGACTATTTAAAACGGTAATAATTGTATTAATCATTACAAAATCTTGTCCAGAAGTAAGTTCTATAACTGCCGTATCGTCTCCTATTGCAATGTTATTCTCTATGTTATAGACATCTATATCCATATTAAATAATTGATCAGAATTGGTAAAGGTATTTGTCCCATTAAATTGATTGTCAACAGGGTTTAATGGAGGATTACTTAACAAATTACCATTAATGCTTAACGTTTCATTCACAGCGATGTTAGAATCTCCTTCCCAAGCGAGAAAACCTATTCGAGCATCCTGATTATCTAACACATTGAGATTGCTTAAAGTAATAGAAAGGTTAGGATTAAACTCTGAAACACTCTCTAAGCCATCAAAGATGTTTACCTGATTAAGGGGTAGATCCATATCTTCGAAAACAACGATAATCGACCAACCAGCAAAGTTAGTACCTGTTGGACAATAGTTAGGTAATATGTCATCTAGTTCGAGTCCTCCAAAAGTATAGGTAGCAGCTCCTGTATTAAGAACAGTTTCTGTGATATCTGCAAAACCAGCAAAAAAAGGACGATTATCATCTATAGCATCGGCAAAGGTACGTTCTGCAATAATAGTTTCGTCATTAAGGATAACTTCAAAATCTCCCGTTCCTGAACCTGCCCAGTATAAATAGGCGGCAATAACGGTTTGATCTGCTTCTAACGACAGCGTTGCACTACTTTCTAACAACAACTCACAAGGAGAATTTAACACATTCTCTGTTGTATTTAATGTATTCCCGATTGCGAGATAATCAAAACGCCCAGCAAATACATCAAACTGCGTAATGGTCTGGGCAATTGCCATGGAACCAGTACACAAGAAGAAATAAATCAATAAGAAGCGAATATGCATAAAAAAACAATGTCTATAAATGTAAGACAAGTTTTTTAGATATTACTTTAGAAAAAATCAGGAAAAACTATGAGATTAATCTACTAAAGCTTCGTAAGACTTTTTACGCAAAATAGACCATCCAAAAAAGAAGCAAGGTAAAACGATAAGCGTTATAACTCCTGCAGAAATCAAATCGGTTGACTTATTTAATCCAATGGTAAATGGTGATCCCATTTCATCCATTTTAGCTGCAAAATCTATAAGAGCGTGAAGCAAGATAAGAGGCCATAATCGTTTAGTACGCAATAAAAGGGCTCCAAACATCACTCCAATAAAGGTAGCGAAGGCGACTTGAGAAAGCTCACCATAAAGTCCTTTATCAAACTTAAAAAGATGTAACAGTCCAAAAATAAAAGCGGCACCTATAACGGCATATACCACTTGCTTTTTAGTCGTAGCAAAATTCTTAATTAAATACGATTGTAAAAAACCACGTAAGGCATATTCTTCGGAAATCCCTATACTCCAGCATAAAACGGCAAGTATCACACCATCCCTTAACAAATTAGAAGAAGCAATCTCATCTGCAAATAAAACATTTAGTAGCACCAAATAAAGCGGAAAAAATAGTAAACTTTTATAAATAAGTTTCTTGCTTTTAGCTAAACCTGCTAGATCTATTAATTTGTACCGTCTGATAAAGAAATAGGAAATCCCAGCAAGAATAACATTGTTTACACTATCAAAAATAGCGTGTATGCTATAGTCATCTGTATAATTCTCCAGAATATAAATAGATCCTAATCTATTGGATACTATCGACAAAAGGAGAATACCAATAAATGATATAAGTGGGCCATATTTAGTACTTGTTTTCATTACAGATCTCTTTTTTTGAGTAAAGCATATGAAGCATATATAAACACAAATATCCAGACCGATACAATTATAATTTCGTACCAATGTACTCCATAATCTATCCCTATATCTGTTTGTAATTGATTTGCAGCAGACTGCACTACATTAAGTCGGGTAAATGGCATCTCAATAAGATTACTCATTGAATTGAGAGGAAAAAATTGCATTACCGAAGTTCTTAGACTCTCAATTTCATATTCCTGGCCTAATATCCCCAAAACAAGGTGGCAAATTCCTTCAAAAAACCACCAGAATAACAAAAACCCTAAAGCAAAAGCGGAGCGTTTAATGAGAAGACCTAGAAATAGACAGAAAGAAAAGAAAGCCACTAGCTTTAGAAAAAATGCAACTAAAAACTCAAGGTCTTGTGTTACTATACTTATCTCATTAAAATCTGAAAAGGAATATCCCAATATGAGTGATAATACAAAAATAAAGAGTGTAGATATTGCGGAGAAAATGATTACCGTAATAAACTTAGAGAGAATAAATTCTTTCTTACTCAGGCCATCTATCAAGTTTTGCTTTAACGTACGATTACTATATTCATTGGCAGTCATAGAAACAATAACAACGGCTAAGAAAAACTTCAAAATAGCAGCTATATAGGTATTAAAGTGCCATATGAAAGGGAAATTAAAGATACCTTGGTCTGCTAATCTAAATTCTACACCAAACATATTAAACTTTATAGAAGCCAATAGTGCGATGGCAGAAAGGAGTATAAAATATCCTAGTATGAGTACTCTGGAGGTCTTATTATATTTTAGTTTGTAGTATTCTACAGTTAATAGTCGTAACATAATCGCTTAGTTTAGGTTGTTAGTTAATTCAAGGAACTGTTCTTCTAAGCTCTCTTTACGTTGGACAAGGTGTGTTAATATAATCCCCTGACTGTGGAGTTGAGTGTTTAGTTCTTTCGCGCTAAGCGGACTATTTAAAAATCCAGTAATAAGATCACCTTCGGTTTTTACTTCTCCAAAAAGAGGGTTGTTTGCGAGATAGTCCTTAAGCTTTTGTGCATCATCACATTTTAACTCAAAGAAACCGTGACTCGCATTCATCGCGTCTACTCTACCGGAATAGAGCTTTACTCCTTTGCGCAAAATCACTACGTGACTGCATACTTTTTCAACTTCATCAAGCAAATGGGAAGCCAGTAAAATTGTCGTACCATTTGCAGCAATTTTTTTTATAATCTGTCTAATCTGATGAATTCCTTGAGGATCTAGTCCGTTTGTAGGTTCATCTAGAATGAGAATTTCTGGATCATTTAATAGTGCAGATGCTATCGCAAGACGCTGTTTCATCCCCAAGGAATAGGTGCTAAACTTACTATTTTTACGATCTAGCAAACCTACAAGTTCTAGTTTCTCTTCTATCTTAACCTCTGAAACGTTTTTTATCTTACAGACTAAGCTCAGGTTCTGAACAGCCGTCATATAGGGATAAAAATTAGGACGTTCTATGATAGCTCCTACCTTTTTAAGTGCATTATGTGTAGAGTCATTGCCATCAAACCAATGATACTGCCCTTTTGTAGCGTTTACTACATTTAATACCATTCCCAAGGTTGTAGACTTGCCACTACCATTAGGACCTAATATCCCATAAACATTACCTTTTTCTATAGTAAACGAAAGATCGTTTACTGCTTTTACTCTACCATAATGTTTGGTAAGATTGTTAAGTGTGAGGATAGTTTCCACAGGCTGGATTGTTTTTTGATTGTTACTACTAGACGACACTCGCTATATATTGTTACAAAAAAAATCCCGCAATTGCGGGATCATCTTATACTTGCTCTTTATTAAAGTACACCAGATAATAGTACATCTGTTTTTCTTCATCCCATCCTTTTTCTACAAACTTCTCTGCACTTTCTGGATTTATAAAATCCATTTTAATCTGGATGTTTGTATCCAGGTTTATAACGCTTTTAATCTTCTTACGTTGTGCACTCACCGCTGTATTACTAATGGGAAAATCGGTTAGGTCTTCTATTTTATATTTTGGAGCTTGTTCACTTTTATAATTACGAAATTCTGGAATGAGATCTGGATTTTCTATCACATCATTCATAAAAGCGGTTTCTTCAAAAGCGTCATTTTTTGCAAAGTGATTTACTGCACGATTCATAAATAATACCTCTTCCTTTTTATCTTCGGCAGGAAGTACTACATCTTTTGCAAAGTCTTGACAAAATTTCAAATACTTTTTTGTGTAAAAATTATCATCTTCAAAAGCTTCTACACACAAGAAATTTTCTAACCAATATTTTGCATCATATCTATTAGAATCTACAGACAGGACTTTAAAGCCTTCTTCAGGCTTATGATTAAAGATAAGACATCCTTTATCTAGTTTGTTTAGGTTTATACCTTGTTCTAAAATCATCTCAAGGTTAGTTCCTGTTTCCTTAAACTGTAAAAAGTCCTGTTTAAGTTCGCTTTTAAAAATACCTATTGCATCTGTCTTGATATTATCTATCTGCACGCCATCAAGGTGTACAACATAGACTTCTCCTGGTTTAATATGTGGGTGATCACTTTGCGCATATAAATGCTTTGCAATTTCTTCAGACAGTAAATGTGTTGCTGCAGGGTTATCAAAAATCTTTTGAGATATCTTAAACATCTCATTAAACTCAATATCTTCTTCGTGAAAAAACTTGAAGTAATTTTCTTCTTTTTCTCTAAATGGTTTAAAGAAAAACTCTTTAATAAGCGGTGTTAACTCATCACTTAAACTATATGGATCTTGTGATACAAATAACCCTTCGGCTTTACTTTTATTTCCTACCCTGTGTATAGAAAGGGACTCTATTTGAGCGCTATATAGATTGATCATTTAAATATTGTTAATCAAGATTAGTTAGAAGATAATATTATAAATAGTGTTTTAAAATATTACTCGATATTAAAAATTAATTGTTTTGAGTACGCTTTCGCGAAAGCGTATACCAATACATATTTATTTTGTAAAAAATGCTAGGTTTAGTTCCAGTTTTGGTCAAAATTTAGATCATCATAATCATCTACATCATAACCATCATCAAAGTCATCACTAAAAGGATCTTTTTCTGGAGATTGATCTTCCATCTCAAACTCTGGAGCTTGATCTGGTATCTGACCGTGTACATACATTAAATTAGGATATGTTACTCCATCTTCTGGCTCTGCAATTTCTGCGAGCTCAATAAGAAAACGCCACATATTTAAAAAGTCATATACATAGATAAGTCGTGTCTGACTCTCACTCAATATACTATCTAGCGAGGTCTCATTCATAATGCGCAACTGGCTCTCACCTTCACCCATATCAAATTGAGCAAACTCCTCTCCTTGCAACCACGTATCATCACTTAAATAAAATGCAGCAACCTCTGCTCCATCAAATCCAAATGATTGATTAATAGCATTATGCAAGTCTTCTAAAGTTGCAGTTGCCTCAATCTCTAGATCTCTAAAAACATCTTCTTCTGTATCTAAGATAGCTCTAAAACGGTAAATCATTGTGTTTGATTTTTAAGGATAGTAAAGATACTTTGTTCTTTCTAAATTGTAACTGTAGCTACTGCCCTTTTTTTGAAACTTTCTAACAATACATAAAATTGTACTCCAAAAAGTAAAGATGCTAAAACTAAGTGTAATGG
>CAZXMY010000067.1:0-9100 GCA_964641325.1 uncultured Flavobacteriaceae bacterium
AGCCATTGTGCAATTTCTACTTCGGTGATGGATTCTCCCGGTGAAGGGACTTTCATTTCTAAAACCATAGTTGTTTCGATTAAATTTTCGCGTAGGCGAAAAATCTTTAGTTTATATTTTTATTTACTTTTTTTCTACAAAAGCAGAAATCTCATTTTTATATTACATTAATACAATCTGAAGGCTTCTGTCTAAACAGAAGTACTCTTAATTTCAAAAACGCTATCAATAACTTTTCTATGTCTCGCTTTAGAGCGCGTGTTACTACCCGCAGCTGGCGAACTGTATACGTATCTTGCTGCTAGACGCAGTCTGACTTGATTAAAATTCATAAGCATATAACCCCAAGCACCCATATTACGCGGTTCTTCTTGTGCCCAAACATAATCTGTTACATTAGGATAGCTAGCAATAATAGCTTCGAGTTGTTTTTGAGGCAAAGGGAATAATTGCTCGATACGGACTAATGCCACATCTTCTCTTCCATTTTCTTTACGACGTTCTAACAAATCGTAATAAAACTTACCGGTACAAAACACTAGAGAAGTCACCTTCAACTTATCTACAGTCAGGTCATCAAAAACTTCTTGAAAACTTCCATGGGCTAATTCTTCTTTAGAACTCACTACGAGTGGATGTCTTAGTAAAGACTTGGGTGTAAAAACGACGAGCGGTTTTCTAAAATTCCATTTCATCTGGCGACGCAGTAAGTGAAAAAAGTTTGCAGGTGTCGTTACATCTGCCATCACCATATTATCTGTAGAGCATAACTGGAGGTAACGCTCCATACGTGCACTAGAGTGCTCAGACCCTTGTCCTTCATAACCGTGCGGCAATAGCATGACGAGTCCGTTTTGTGTTTTCCACTTAGACTCTGCAGCAGAGATGTATTGGTCTAACATAATCTGGGCTCCGTTAGAAAAATCTCCAAACTGCGCCTCCCAGATGGTCAAAGTTTTGGGCGCTGCCATAGCATAGCCATAATCAAAACCTACCACTCCATACTCAGAGAGCAGTGAGTTATAAATATCCATTCTTCCTGTTACGCCTAGACGATTATGTAAATTTATTTCTTCTACATCGTCTTCTGTCTTGATAATGGCATGACGATGTGAGAATGTACCTCGTTCTACATCTTGTCCTGATATACGCACATTAAATCCTTCTTCCATTAAACTGGCGTAGGCAAGTAATTCGCCCATACCCCAATCTAAAGCATTCTTCTCTGTATATTGTTTATTACGATCTGCAACAATACGTTGTATCTTACGTATAAATTTCTTGTCTTCTGGAAGTTTTGTTATTCCGTCTGCCAAGGCATCTAGTTTTTTTAGATCATAGGAAGTATCTATAGGAGCGAGAATATCGTCCTTGCTACCTAGTGTATATCCTTCCCAATCGTCTGCAAGGATTTCTGTAATTACGGTCTTCTCTGTCTTACGAGAGGCGGCTAAGTCTTCTTCTAAATCGTCTTTATACTCTTTCTCCAGTTCTTTAACAAAACCCGTCTCTATAACACCTTCTGCTATTAACCGCTCTGCATATATATCCCTAGGATTTGGGTGTTTCTTTATGGCTTTATAGAGTTTAGGTTGAGTAAACATAGGCTCATCGCCTTCATTATGTCCATACTTACGATAGCCTAAAATATCTATAAAAACATCGCGTCCAAACTGCATTCTAAAATCTAAAGCAAATTGAAAGGCGTGACATACGGCCTCAACATCATCTGCATTTACGTGCAGTACAGGAGATAAAGTTACTTTCCCTACATCTGTACTATAGGTAGAAGATCGAGCATCTAAGTAATTAGTAGTGAACCCTACTTGATTATTTGCTACAATATGGATGGTTCCTCCTGTGCGATAACCATCTAGTTGAGCCATTTGCACAATCTCGTATGCGATACCTTGTCCTGCAATAGCCGCATCACCATGTATAGCAATAGGCAATATTTTTTTCTCGTCACCGCCCAATTGGTTATCAATCTTTGCCCGCGACATTCCTTCTATAACAGCACCTACAGTTTCTAAGTGTGATGGATTAGGAGCAAGATCCATACGGATGTTGCGACCTTTATCGCTTTCGCGAAAGCTTGTCCATCCCATATGATACTTTACATCTCCATCAAATAGTTCGTCTTCATCATACTCCTTACCGTCAAACTCTGAGAATATAGCTTCTGGAGATTTTCCGAAGATATTAGCCAGGACATTTAGACGTCCTCTATGGGCCATTCCCAATACAAATTGCTCAATCCCAACTTCCGAACCGCGCTCTATAAGTGTATCTAGACCCGGAATCATAGCATCTAATCCCTCAACTGAGAAACGCTTCTGTCCCACATATTTAGAGTGTAAAAAGGTTTCGAAAGAAACGGCTTGATTTAGTTTTTTAAGGATATGTTTTTTTTCCTGAGGAGCAAACTCCGGATGATTATCGTTCTTGTTTAACCAGTTTTGAATCCATTTTATCTCTTCTGGTTTACGAATGTACATATACTCAATCCCTATCGCATCACAATAAATGGCCTCTAGATGACGACGTATTTCGCGTAAGCTGGTTTTACCTAATCCTAATATAGACCCCGCTTCAAAAGCTTGGTCTAAATCTGTCTCGCTTAATCCAAAATTAGTTATTTCTAGGGTAGGTGCATACTTGCGACGTGCACGTACTGGGTTTGTTTTTGTAAACAAATGACCTCGAGTGCGATAACCATCAATTAACTTGACTACCTGAAATTCTTTTTGAACGTTTTCTGGTACTGCGGCAGCGCTTCCCATCTCAGAAGAAACAGCCTCACTGCTTTCCATTCCAAAATCAAAACCTTGGAAAAATGCACGCCAACTAGGCTCAACACTATCTGGATTGCGTAAATATTGATCGTACAATTCTGCAAAATATGCAGTATGAGCAGCGTTTAAAAATGAAAATTTATCCATCATAGGTTAAAATAGTCGGTCAAAAGACTTTTGGTCGTACAAAAATACGACATTTAACATTTTAGGATAATAAATTCCTATATTTATAACACATAATTAGTATTATATCCTATGCATTCTAACAGAAGTCTACTTTCGCTACTTATTTTAGTAGCCATTTTATTTTTTTCATCCTCAGTACGAGCTCAGGAAAACCCTATAAAGCCTAAAAGTGAATTTTGGAAAAAAGTTCGTTTTGGAGGTGGATTAGGACTCAATTTTGGAAATAACACTACCAATATTTCTGTGGCCCCAAGTGCATTATATCAACCTAATGAATATTTAGCTTTTGGCCCTGGATTAAATTATACATATCAAAAATTTGGTGATTTGAGTACGTCTCTTTTTGGAGGTAGTGCCATCGTTATCGCTAATCCTATCAACTTCTTGCAAATATCTGGAGAGTTTGAACAGTTAAGAGTCAATCAATCCGTAGATGGTGGTCCAGATATAGATCCTTTTTGGAATACCGCAATATTTTTTGGAGCGGGTTATCGCCTCAATATTGGAGGTAATAGTTTAGGAGCAATAGGCATCCGATACAATGTCCTTTTTGATGAGAATGAATCGAACCGTGTGTATGCTGATGCTTGGCAACCTTTTGTACGCGTTTATTTCTAAACCGTTCGCATCATAAGGTTCCTACCTAAATCACGCAGTACTTCTTTTTTATCTTCAGAAATCTTTACGTTCTCTAGGGACTCAAATGCTTTTTGGGTATATTTTGACATTTCTTCTTGGGTGGCCCTTGCTGCTCCACTTGCTTCAAATTGTTCTTTTACTGTTGTAATTTTTTCTGAAGGATCTTGAGGCGCAATAGAAAACAGATGCTCTAATTGCTGTGCTTCATCTTTTTCGGATTTTTGCAATGCTGTGAGATATAAAAAGGTTTTTTTATTCTCTATAATGTCTCCACCCACTTGTTTCCCAAAAGTTTCTGGATCGCCAAAAGCATCTAGATAGTCATCCTGGAGCTGGAAAGCAATTCCTAAATCCCGCCCATATTTATATAATGATTCTTGACATTCTTTTGAAGCACCTGCAACAATTGCTCCCATTGTTAAGGCCGCGCCTACTAGGACGGCTGTTTTATATTCGATCATTTTAAGATACTCCGGAATGGTCACATCATCTCTAGTTTCAAAATCTACATCATACTGCTGTCCTTCACAAACCTCTATAGCTGTTTTCGAAAATAGCTTCGCAAGCTCGCGAAAAGTCTCACCCTCATAATTCTCAAATAATTGATACGCCTTTATGAGCATCGCATCTCCAGAGAGGATTCCCGTATTTACATCCCATTTTTCGTGAACGGTTTGTTGCCCACGGCGTAAAGGAGCATCATCCATTATATCATCATGTACTAAAGAAAAATTATGAAAAATCTCTATAGCTAATGCTGCATCCAATGCCTTCTCATAAGAAACATCAAAAAGCTCCGTAGCCAGTAACGTAAGTACCGGACGGAGACGTTTCCCTCCTAAATTTAATATATAATCTATAGGCTCATAAAGATTATAAGGCTCCTTAGAATTAGATTTCTTTTCTAAATATTCTATAAAAAGAGCTGAATATTCGGGGACAGAATGCATAGCATGAATTTAATTGTAAAAATAAGATTTCAAATGGTAATGTGAGGTATTATGCTTTCGCGAAAGCATAAATAATTATTAAAAAATCAAAAAAACTTAGGAAACTTTTTAAGTTTTCAAAGTTTCCTTCCTACATTTGCACTCTCTTTATGAAAGAAAATATTATTCATACCGCAACAGAACTATTTCTTAATCAAGGGTTTAAGAGTGTAACTATGGACGACATCGCTAACGATCTTGTCATGTCTAAAAAAACCCTTTACCAGCATTACAGCAATAAAGAAACCATAGTGGCCGTAGTTGTAGATAATTTATTTGAAAATATTTGCAGCGTAATCGATAGTATTTGTGCGCGTAAACAAAATCCTATCGTTGAGGTTTATGAAATAAAAAAAGAAGTTATGCATCATCTCAAAGATGAGGCATCTGCGCCTATGCATCAGCTTCAAAAATACTATCCCAAAATCTACGCATCCCTTAAAGCACGGCAGTTTGATTATATGCAAGACTGCGTTATAGATAATATTAAACGTGGGCTAGAAGAAGGATTATTTAGAGATAATATAGATGTAGATTTTGTAAGCCGTATCTATTTTAATGGCGTAACTGGGATTAAAGATTCTCAGGTATTCCCCACTACGATGTTTTCTCCTGCAGCACTTTTTGAATCCTTCTTAGAATATCATCTAAGAGGCATTGTTACCCCAAAAGGGCGAAAAATATTAAATAACCTTATTCATTCAACACAAGAGTAATGAAATATATATTAACCCTATTTACTATTCTACTCTTTGCTAGTAATAGCCTGGGACAAGAAGAACAACGAAGTTATAATTTCACTTTAGAAGAAGCTATAACTTTTGCCTTGGACAGTAATCGCACAGCGATTAATGCCCGCCGAGATATTGCCAAGGCTATCAAACAAAAATGGGAAACTACGGCAACAGGATTACCTCAGATTAATGGTGCTATAGATTATCAAAAGCAGCTCAGACAGCCTACCACTTTTATTCCTGCCGAACTTTTTGGAGGAGAACCAGGCACATTTCAACCTGTGATTTT
Source organism: uncultured Flavobacteriaceae bacterium (assembly GCA_964641325.1). Taxonomy (GTDB): domain Bacteria; phylum Bacteroidota; class Bacteroidia; order Flavobacteriales; family Flavobacteriaceae; genus Dokdonia. The sequence continues at coordinate 5,636 of CAZXMY010000067.1, forward strand.
TGGTACGCAACAAAATGCTTCTGTGGTTGCCACGCTTAACCAACTCATTTTTGATGGCTCCTACTTAGTAGGTCTTCAAGCGGCAAAAACCTTTTTAGAATTTTCTGAAAATGCTAATGAAAAAACTAAATTAGAAGTGCGCAAAGGGGTTATTAATGCGTATGGCGGTGTACTTATCGCCAGAGAGAGTGTTGCAATTTTAGATAAAAATCTTGCAACACTTAAACAAAATCTGGACGAAACAAAGCTTATAGTAGAAAATGGCCTTACAGAATCAGAAAATGCAGAGCAGTTAGAACTTACCTACAAACAGCTACTCAACCAGCGAGATAATGCAAAACGCCTAGAAGAAATTACCTTACAAATGTTTAATAATGCCTTAGGACTGGATGTTGGTGCAAATACTACTTTAACACAATCGCTAGAGGATCTAGCTGCTCCAGCCTTGGACTTAATGTCCTCTAACTTCTCTGTAGACAACAATGTAGATTGGAAAATCGCAACAAATCTCACCCAACAAAGAGAACTCGAGCTCAAATTGGAAAAAAGCCGTGCCCTTCCATCGCTAAATGGTTTTATAAATTTTGGAACGACCACAGGACAAGATAGATTTAACTTTTTTAATGCCAATACTCCTTGGTTTGCGCAAAGTATAGCTGGTGCGAGTCTCCAAGTGCCAATTTTTAGTTCAGGATTGCGTAATGCAAAAACGGCAAAGGCAAAAATCGCTTTAGAACAAGCCAATACAGATCTAGCAGAAACCATACAGCAGATTGAGCTGGCTTTCGCCAAAGCAAAAAACGACCACCAGTTTGCTATTAATACCTTCCAGAACAAAAGAGACAACCTTGCCCTTGCAGAGCGCATCGAAAACAAAAACCGCATCAAATTTAAAGAAGGTGTAGGCTCTAGTTTTGATCTGCGGCAGGCGCAAACACAATTATACAGCATACAACAAGAAGTATTACAATCTATGTTAGATATCGTAATTACCAAAGCAGAATTAGAAACTGTGCTTAATATACCTGACTATAGACAGTCTAGAAACTAAGTAATCATCCAAAATACTATCAGATGAAAAAAATAATAGCCATACTAACCCTTACATTTCTTATTATCGCTTGTGGCGAAGAAAAAACCGAATCAACACAATCCCTCATAGATGCTGGCAATTTAGAAGCACTGCGTACTCAGAAAGCAAGCTTAACAGCTCAAGCATCTGAGATTAAGGATGAGCTTTCTCAAATAGAACAAGCACTACAAGAATTAGACCCCGTAGCAAAAAAGGAGGTGCTCATTACAACGACCACGGTTAAAGACACGCTCTTTCATCACTATGTAGAAATACAAGGCAGTGTAGATACAAAACAAAATGTACTAGTTTATCCAGAATTTCAAGGTGTATTGGTATCAGTGAACGTTTCTAAAGGCCAACGTGTATCTAAAGGACAAACCCTTGGTCGCATTGATGATGGTGGTATGTCTAGCCAACTTGCCCAACTAGAAACCCAGTCTGCACTTGCAAAAACTACTTTTGAAAGGCAAGAACGCCTTTGGAATCAGCAAATAGGATCAGAAATTCAATTCTTGCAAGCAAAAACTCAATATGAATCTTCATTAAGTATGATTCAGCAAATGAAGAGTCAGATTGCGAGAACCATTATTAGATCTCCATTTTCTGGCATTATAGATGATGTTATGACAGAACGAGGATCTGTTGTAGCGCCGGGCGTTGCTCTTTTTAGAGTTGTTAATTTGAGTAATATGTTTGTAAGCGCAGAAATACCCGAAACCTATCTTAAAACGGTTAGAAAAGGAGTAGATGTAAAAGTATATTTTCCTGTTTTGGACGAAACGATCGAGGCCAAGATTAGACAAGCTGGCGATTATATCAATCCTGCCAACCGCAGCTTCCCGATAGAAATTGGAGTACCTAACAAATCAGGAAATATCAAACCCAATCTTTCGGCGCGATTATCTATTAATGATTACACAGCCGAGAAGGCGATTTTGATACCGCTTAACGTGATCAATGAAAATGCAGCAGGAGAACAGTATGTGTATACCACTGAAGTTTATACTGAGCCCGGTCGAAGTGCAAAAGCAGAAAACAATACCATCGTTGCTCGACAAAAAATAATTACCACAGGATTGTCCCAAGGAGAGCAGATAGAAGTCACCTCAGGATTAAAGGTAGGAGATCAGATTATTGTAGAAGGTGCACGATCTGTAAAGGATAATCAGGAAGTACGAATCCTAACTTACTAAAAGATGAAGGTAACTAAACAAAAGAAAGTAGATAAGGAATTTGGCTTAGCCAGTTGGGCTATAGACAATCCTACCATTATCTATGTATTAATGGCCTTGTTTCTTGTTCTAGGACTTATGGCCTACTTGGGGATGGCGAGAGAGAATTTTCCAGAAATTAACGAGACTAAAATATATATTTCTGCGCCTTATCCAGGGAACACTGCAGAAGATATAGAACGCCTTATTGTAGACCCTTTAGAAGACAAACTTCAGAACCTATCTGGCGTGGTAGAGGTACTCTCTACCTCTCAAGAAGATTATGCCATCATCACCGTAGAATTTGACTATAAAATGGATGTACAGGTGGCAAAACAGCGTGTTAAGGACGAAGTAGACTCAGAGACTGCTAATGAAGACTGGCCTACCTTTAACGGCGCAAAGGTAGAACCAAATGTGTTTGACCTAAGTATATCAGAAGAGACACCTATTCTTAATGTAAATGTTTCTGGAAACTACCCTGTAGATAAACTCAAAGACTATGCAGAGTACCTACAGGATGAGATAGAAAGCCTTAAAGAAATAAAAGAAGCTACCATACGCGGCGCACAAGAAAGAGAGGTAGAAGTGGCTGTAGATATCTATAAAATGATGGCGGCTCAAGTTAATTTTGACAACGTCCTAGGCGCTATTAGCAATGGCAATATGACGCTATCTGCAGGTAATTTAGTCTCTAGCGGGCAACGTCGTAATATTAGAATATTGGGAGAAATAGACACTCCTCAGGAATTAGAAAACTTTGTTGTAAAGTCAGAAAATGGAGCTGTATACTTAAGAGATATCGCGACGGTGACCTTTACAGAAGAAGATAAAACCACCTATGCCCGTGACCTAACCTTAGAAGAAGGAGAATCTGTTGAAGATGAAGAAGTAAGTAAAAGCGTCGTCATGCTAGACGTAAAAAAACGTAGTGGTGAGAATATGATTGACGCTGTAGAACAAATTACAGAGATCATAAAAAATGCGGAGGTTAAAGTATTCCCGCCAGATGTAAAAATTACCACAGCAAATGACCAAAGTGCTAAAACCGAAAATCAAGTAAACGACCTTGTAAACAATATCATTTTTGGAATTATACTCGTGGTAAGCGTCTTGATGTTTTTCCTTGGTTTTAAGAATGCTCTTTTTGTAGGTTTTGCTATCCCTATGTCTATGTTC
>CAZXMY010000068.1:0-9081 GCA_964641325.1 uncultured Flavobacteriaceae bacterium
CAATTATACTTACAAATATAATTTTATTGCTACGGTCTATAAAACAAACTTATCAACAGCTAGCGCGCGTAACGACGTTTACGCAAGGAATAAAAAAGAAAACCTAAAACCAAGAGTAACAGTAACGGAAGCCCTAAACACAAGGCTTGCCACTTATTGATGGTTTTTGCCGTTTTAGAGGCGTCAAGAAAAGAGAGAGCAATATCCTTATTTCTTATGTTAATAAGACCCGTGTCGTCTAGAAGGTAGTTTACCGTATTCAATAAAAACTCTTTGTTTCCGTATTTTTTTCGTGTAAAATAATCAAAGCCCAATTCTTGAGGGTTTCCGGCAGGATCGAGATCATTTGCAATAAAATCACCATCTGCTATAAGAACAATTTTAGAGGGTTCTTTAGCGCTTTCGCGAAAGCGCACTTGCTGCAATTCCACAGGTTGCACTCTGTTTTTAAAAACAGATTCAAAATTACCTTCTAATAAAACAGCAAGAGGCTGTGAGCCAGCCGTGTAGTCTTCTTCTCGTGGTTCCAATCCTACTTCATCTATGGATATTTGCTTAGGAGTGCCTTCTATTCGACTTAGCGGACTAGAAGCGAGAAGGACTGTTTTATCAATTGTTTGTGCTGTTTTGAGCAGCTCAATCGGGTTGGCATAATTGAATTTTACGGGCTGTTCCAGATTTGTATTGATAGGATGTGTGTTAAATCCAGGGACTTGCGGTTGATAGAACCACGGTAATTCTGTATACGATGTATTACTACCATTGCCAGAAGCTACTACTAATGGTGCTGAGTACAAGTCTTTAACCATTGTAGGATTTATGCGTGCACCATATTTAAAAAACAAATCTTTCAGACCTAGTTCTCTAGGGAAAGCAAGGGTTTTGCCATCATTTAGTATTAGGCTATCATTACTCATGGCAACCATATCAAGTAACCATAAAGAATTGCCACCACTCATGGTGTATTGATCGAGAACAAACTTTTGCTTGTCTGTAAAGGCTTTTGTGGGTTTTGCTACAATAATAAGGTCAAACGTATTTTGAAGTGCTTGGAGGGCTTGTTCTGGCTTTTCTAGGGCACTGTTCATAGGAAAAGGAGCAATGCTGTAGGTTTCTCCTAGTTTTTGTAAAAAATCTGCAATACGGGCATCGGGCAATTCGCCATTGTCCTTTAATACTGCTATTTTTTTAGATTTTGCATTGAGGAGTCTATTAAAGCCTTCTATAAAAGAGTATTCTAGATTTTGAGTGGAGGCGCGCACAAACTCTTGTGGTGAAGCTCCTGCTATATTTTTTGCAAGGGCAATAGGCACAGCTTTTGCGTTGTGGTTTGCTGTTGCCCAAGGAAAGACAGTTTGTATTGTTTCTTTGCCATTGCGTTTTACCTTAAGAGGTATAGGAGTCATACCAAATTGGGTAAACTGTTGGGATACTAATTCTGCATCACTACCTTCTTCTATAGGATTAGAAAAAATAAAAGAGAGATTAGGATTATAGTTGCGCATTTCTTCGAGTAAGAAACGAGTTTCGCTTTGTAGTTTTTTAAATTCTGCAGTAAAGTCACCTTCTAAAAACACATCAATAACCAGCGGACTTTTAATCTGATCTAAAACTTCTTTGGCGGGATCACTTAATGTGTATCTCTTATCTTGCGTAAGGTCCAATCGCTCGTATGCCAGAGATGCTAGATAGTTAACACCTACTAGTAAAAGTAGGGCATATACTAAGGGCGGTATTTTCTTTAGCGTTTTCACGAAAGTGGACTATTTAGACTTTTTTAGTTTTTGAGTGGTTAGAAATAAGAAAAATAGAATGACACTTATAAAATAAACCAGGTCTCTTGTGTCTAGAACACCTCTGCTAATACTATTATAATGCTCTTTTATGCTTAATTGAGCGATGTAAGAATCTAGCTTTCCTAGAGCGTTGTACTCTGCGATGCCCTCAAAACCATAGTATCCCATAAAACAAATACAAACTGCCGCGATAAAAGCTACAATCTGATTGCTAGATAGCGATGAGGTAAAAAGCCCTATGGCCGCAAAAGTACCTGCCAGTAGGAGGAGTCCTATGTAGGAACCTGTAATTGCACCTATATCTAGATTCCCTATAGGATTACCAAGATTATATACAGCCCAAACATGAATAAGGGTAGGAATAAGCGTAATGACTATTAGAGCGAGGATACCTAAATATTTACCCAGCACGATTTGCCATGTAGTTATGGGTTTGGTGAGTAAAAGTTCAAGTGTTCCTGCTTTTTCTTCATCACTAAGACTACCCATCGCAATTGCAGGAATGAGAAACGTAAAAATCCAAGGGGCTAATTCAAAAAAGGGTCTTAAACTGGCAAAACCGCTATAAGGAATATTAAATGGTCCTTCAAAAACCCAAAGAAAAAGTCCTACTGCCGCCAGAAAAAGTGCAATAACGAGATACCCAATGGGTGAAGTAAAAAAAGTACTTATTTCTTTTCTAAAAAGGGCTATCAATCTTTAGGTCTGTTTTGAGTTGTGTAAAGCTAGTGTAGTTTTTTATACTTAAAAAGCGATTTTATGATTTTTCATAACTGGATTGTGGAGGACCTTCTATAGGTATTTTGTCTCCTAAATAGGTAGGCTCTTGTCTAAAAGCTAATTCTAAATAGGCTTTTATATTGGCAAGAAACTCTCGCTTTGCATTGTAATCCTGATGCGCATAAACTCTTTTATCCCCGGTATAGCCTACATAATCGAGATTCATCTTACGGGCAATATACAAGGCTCTTGGTAAGTGAAATTGTTGAGTCACAATAATCGCATTTTTAACCTCAAATACGGCTCGAGAGCGATACATACTATCATAGGTGTCAAAGCCAGCATAATCAAGGTATATATGCGCCTCTGGTACTCCACGTTCTATAAGATAGCGCTTCATTGCCTGAGGTTCGTTATAGTCTACAGAGCCATTGTCTCCAGATAATAAAAAGCGTTTTACTTTTCCTTCATTATATAAAAATAGTGCGCTCTCTACACGATCGCGCAACATAACAGATAGGTTTCCATTAGATTTTACACTAGCTCCAAGAACAATAACAGTATGTGCTTCAGGTAACTGGCTCAAGGTACTGTAAGTAATGGCTTGAGCACTCCTTTTTATTTTAGCGTCTAAAATAAATACAGCAAGGATTCCTAATAGAAGGAATACAATGCTTACCAGTCCTATTTTTTTAAGTTTTTCTTTCAAGAATTTTAGATGTATTTAAAGGATTGGAGTTGGGTTTTTGTCATCATCTAGAGCCACAAATTTAAACTACCCAGTTACGGCTAATTCTCTCTGGTCGCTATACATATCTTCCTTAAAAATATCTACCCGCACAACACAACTTGTATTACCTACCTTATCTATACGTGCTACGAGTTCTATTATTGTACCCTGAGGAATAGGTTTTGTAAAATCAATGGCATCTGTAGATATCGTAACCATTTTTTTTCGGCTAAAGCGGGTCGCACAAATAAAGGATGCTTCATCCATCATATGCAGTGCGGTGCCCCCAAACAAGGTGTCATAATGATTAGTTGTATTAGGAAATACAGCTTTGAAAATTCGAGTTTCGGAGGCGTGTATTCTGTTTTCTAGAGACATCATATATTGATAGGGTGATTGTTATTTCTTATGGTCAATATACGTGATTCTCAAACTACCCGAGTATCTTTGTATCATAAAAAAATGTTAGTATGTCTTCCATTCTAGATGCGTTGTCTTGGCGTTACGCCACAAAAAAATTTGATCCTAAAAAGAAGATCTCTCCTGAGCAGCTCATTCTTTTAAAAGAGGGTTTTAATCTAACAGCAAGTAGTTATGGGTTGCAACCTGTGAGCCTTATTATTATTAGAAATCAAGAGTTAAAAGAGCAATTAGTTGTGCACTCTATGAATCAACAACAGGTGGTAGATGCGTCTCATTTATTAGTTTTTTGTATAGAAAAAAAGATTGATGCCACTTACGTGAAAGACTATTTTGATCGTGTTAAATCTGTACGCGCTACTCCGGATGAAATTATAAAACCTTTTCATGATTATTTGGCGAGTCATTTCACCTCATTATCTTCTGATGAGATACAATTATGGGCAACTAATCAGGCCTATCTCGCTATGGGAAACTTACTTACTTTGTGCGCAGTAGAAAAAATTGATGCGTGTCCTATGGAAGGTTTCCTACCTAAGGCTTATGATACCGTGCTAGGTTTAGAAGAAAAAGGATTACAATCTGTACTGATTATGCCTATAGGATTCCGGGCAGATGATGACGAATTTGCCGACTTTAAAAAAGTACGTAAATCCCTTAATGAGGCTATCATAGAACTATAAATTACTTTACAGATCTACTGTTTATCAGAGAACTCAACTGTTCTCCATAAAGCGATCCTTGTATTTTTGTAGGAAGGCTTTTATAAATAGTATCGAGGTAACGCACAGAAGCATCTGGTATTTGAGTAATAACAATATAGGGTGCTATAGGTAGATCCTTGTTAGTAATTGCAAAATTGCCTGTATATCGATAACGTCTTTGTAATAAGGCATTTAGAGAGTCGTCGTATTTTAAAATAGCATCTTGATCACCTGATTTTTGTGCAGTAAAAGATTCTTTAATAAGATCAAGATTCATGTCGTTAAACTTGCTATTAATATCTTGAAACTCTTTCCATTTCATTTGATTTTCTGAACCCGTTATTGCTGCAAAGCTTTCAAAATTTTTAAGTGAAGTTGTAATTGTCATTTCTCCAGGTTCTGCAAAAAATAAGATGCGATCGTCATACTCCGATGCATCTTTTTTATCTAAGTACAGATATAAGACTTCAGGTTCCTTAAGATCTGTCGTTAACGCAAAATCTGGATTACCATCTACAACTAATGAATCCAGATTTACTATGCTAGTATCTTGAATTTTTTGAAGGTATATAGTCCCTTTTTTAAGGCCTTTAACCGTTCCTGTAACCTTAAAATCAGCCGATTTAGAACAAGATGATAATGTAATGATACTCAATATTAGTAGGGAAAATAACCGCATTGTTTGTGATAAAATTAGCTAAGCAAAGATGCTATTATTTTCAAAGATATGCTAGCCTGCGGAGACCATTTCCATTAAAATTGTACACAATATTGCGCCATAGGTTCCTACTACATATCCAAAGACAGCTAATAAAACGCCTACGCTGGCAAGCGAGGGATGAAACTCTGCAGCCACCACAGGAGCAGAAGCCGCTCCTCCTACATTGGCTTGGCTTCCTACGGCAAGAAAGAAAAAAGGCGCTTTGATAAGTTTTGCGACAAGAATTAATAATCCCGCGTGAATGGCCATCCATACAATACCTACTAATATCAATTTTGGGTCGTCAAAGATGGCTCCTAGATCCATTTTCATACCTATACTGGCAACGAGTATGTAAATAAAGATACTTCCTACTTTACTTGCGCCAGCACCTTCATAGTTCTTTGCAGGAGTGAAGGAAAGTGCTATACCTATAGCTGTTGCTATGGTAACCATCCAGAAAAATGTATTTCCAAAAGAGGCGAGGGCAGAGTCCTTAGGGATATTTTCAAACAAACTTGCCATTCCTGCAGAACCCCAATGGGCAATAGCCACAGCTCCAAAAGCAAGTCCGAGCATTACCATATAATCATTAAGTGTAGGATTGCGTTTTATACTTTCTGCAAAAGTGGATACCTTTTCTTTTAGTTCTTCTATTGCGCTATTATCTGCATTAAACCACCTGTCTATCTTATTAGATTTACCAATCCCAAAAAGTAATATGGCCATCCATAAATTTGCAACCACAATATCTACCAGTACCATGCCACCATATTTTTCTGGATTGTATTGATATATTTCTAACATAGCGGCTTGATTAGCACCACCACCTATCCAACTACCGGCAAGGGTAGACAATCCTCTCCAGACTGCATCAAAGTCTGCACCTCCTAATGCCTCTGGAAAGACTAGGCCGATTAGCAAAATGGCAATAGGACCACCTATTATGATTCCTACCGTACCTGTAAAGAACATAATTAGTGCTTTAACGCCAAGGTTTGCAATAGCTTTGAGATTGATACTTAGTGTCATTAAAACCAAGGAGGCAGGCAATAAATAGCGACTGGCGACAAAATAGAGTTGCGATGATTTTTCACTTATTAAGCCTACTGAATTTAAAATTGCTGGGAGCAGGTAACACAGTAATAAGGCAGGAACGATTCCATAAAACTTTTTCCAAAAGCCCGATTTCTTTCCAGAAGTATAAAAAATACCAGCTAATAATAGGGCGATAAGCCCAAAGACTATTGTGTCATTTTCAAAATAAGGTGTAGACTGCATAGGGTGTTTTGTTTAGTTAGCTTTCGCGAAAGCGCACTCTTCAGGTTCACGACCATCAGTAAAGCGTACAAATTACCAAAAAATTAGAGATACAGCCAATACGTAAGTTTTAAATTAATAGATCTAAAATTGGGTGCAAACACATTTTCGGTGATATAGTTGTCATTATACACCAAGAACAAATCAGAAAGAGGTGCAAAGCGCCATTGTAATCGTGAATTAATTCCAAAATTATTTTCTAAGGTGCTGTACTGAAAAAGTGTATTCCAGAATAGGGTTTTGCTAAAAGTCACTTCCATACGCGGGCTAATAAGCCATATATCGTTATCAGAAAAAGGCTCCGGTAAATCAATAGAGTCATACCTCGCATTGATACCCGCCACAAAATAGGGTTGTAGCCTAAGATTAAGATTTGCTTGTACCGTAAGGATATCTCCATTAAAAAACTCTCCAAAAGTAGTATCTATACCATACGACAATGCCTTTCTGCTATCTGATCTATATTCGATTTGAGCACTGTTGTAATAATATTCGGTATCTGCTGGAAGTGCTAATCCATCGGCTTGTGATGGATCAAAATCATCAAATAGAAAGGTGTATCTCGATCTAGCGGTAACGCTAATGTTACTGGTGTTTTTTAATTCGGCTTGCCATCTAGGCGCAAAAGTGTGATCTCCTTTTTGAAAATCTAGTCCAGGCCTAAACACAAAGAAGGTGCCTAATGAGAAAATATGTCTGTTTATTTTACCTTTTTTAGGGAAGATTAATCGCTCAACTCGACTAAAATTTCGAAAAATATCTTTGCGTGGTATAAAACCCAGATCTGAGTTAAATTCTTCTCCCACAAAAACAGCACTATTTAGTATTCTCCAATTATTTTTATTGTATTCTAGTCTCGCACCACCAGAAAAATCATCATTACTCACATTAGGTGTGAAGGATTTATGCACATAGAACTTACCATTCCAACTATTATCTTCATTAGCAAGATTGTAGTCTAAACCTATTATTCTATTATGATCTTCTTGGGTAGTTGCGAAGTCGGTATCACTCGTTTTTTGCCTATTTACCAATATCAACCCTATAGTAGATCTACTAAAAACTTTATGTTGTAGGGCAAGAACTGTATTGTTATTACTAGCTATATCATTTGCACTGTCCTCTGTAGTTTGTATGTTGAGCAAGCCTACCCTAAGATTATTATTGAGCTTACCGCTTAGACGAGCGCCTATAATGATATCGTTTTCTATGGTATTACCATCTGCATCTTCTGCAATACCTATTCTTCTAGAAAAAAAAGGATTTGCGGCTCTGGAATCTCCAAAATTTGCAAAAAGGTCATTATTCTCAATAAAAAACTGCCTTCTTTCTGGTAGATTCACCTCAAAGCGCGTGAGGTTTGTTATAAGGTTATCAACCTCTACTTGTGAGAAATCTGGATTAATAGTAAGATCTAAATTCAAGCTGTTGCCTATAGTTACTTTTGCGTCTCCACCTACTTTAATGGAAGTATCTGTATCATCTAAGCTGAAATCTTTGCCTGTAAATGTATTTACATAAGGTATGAGAGAAATAGGGCTCTTAGAATTGCCTAGTGGTTTTTCAAAAACCATATCTCCCATATAGGCAAGGTTAAATATAAACTGACTTTGCGGTATTTGCATCCAACTGCTACGCTCGTTGCCCTGGGTATCAAATTGATACGAGTTAAATCTCCAACGCGTTTCACCTTCTCTAAATTTAAAAGCCGACAGCGGAATAGCCCACTCGCATATGTAATAACCGTCATATTTTTTAGATTCGCCCACCCATTTTGTATCCCAACTTGTTGTAAAACCTCTTAGGTCTATACCACCGCCAGAGACAAGTGCTTCTCTTCGTATACCTTCTGGATTGGAACCAAATAAAAAGGCATTTTGTCCGTCATTAAAGGTGTCGAACATCAGGGTAATATTATCACTTCCGCCAGCTCTAAAATCCCTACGCAAAGAGGGGACAATATAATCATCATCTGGGGCATATATTTTTATCCCTACATAGAGTTTACGATCATCATATAGGAACTTAATTTCGGTTTGATTTGTAGCTTGTATGGTGTCCGTAGGAAAATATTGCCAGAAATTAGAAGCGGCTGTAGTTTCTTGCCAAGATGCTTCGTCCAGAATACCATCTATAGTGATGTCAGAAGTGATAAGTTTAACGGGGACCTCTTTTGTTTGAGAAAAGGCGATACCGCTAAGGAGACAAACGAAATAAAAAAATACTTTTCTTAACACTCAAGGCAATTTGCTTCTGGCGAAATTAAGTATTCCCTATTACATATAATTAGAAAATAAAAGGAATTTGGCCTTGAGCCATAACCTTAACGCAACTAGTTTTTTTGCAAAAAGTCTTTTAATGCTGGAACTAATTTTTCTGAAAGCGCTATGGAAGTATCATTATAGGTTTTTGCATTTTCCATGTCATTTCCCATAACAGTCTTAAGTACGTGGTTCATATTTTCTATAATCTCCAATTGCGCCACAGGCAGGGCTGCCTGGAGATATTGCGCTTCCTGCACATCTACTTGAAGATCTTTTGTGCCGTTAACCACTAATACTGGAACATTAAGTTTTTTTATTTCTTGAGCAGGATCATATTGCATCCAACTTGCCATAAAGGGTTGCAATTCAGACCTTAATATAGACGCAAGCGCTGGATTAAAATCTTTAACTTTTCCTTTTTCTTTTA
>CAZXMY010000069.1:0-9060 GCA_964641325.1 uncultured Flavobacteriaceae bacterium
GATTAATAGGTTTTGGTCGTTATGCTGGTTTGGTTGGGGCTTATAACGGTTTTAGGTTATTGGGACTACGGGATAAATTATTTGATTTACCTAAGGTAGAAAATCTTGCAGATTTAGAATCTGTAAAAGGGGAGCTCACCAAAATCACAATCCCTGCAATTAAAGTATGTCTTTCTGGATCTGGAAAGGTAGCTGCAGGAGCCAAAGAAATTTTAGATCATCTTAAAATAAAAGAAGTTACGGATCAAGAATATTTGACACAGGATTTTGAAGAGCCAGTGTACTGTCTTGTAGATGTTACAGAGTACAATAAAAGGATAGATGGGAAGCCTATGGATAAATTTGCTTTTTATAAAGACCCGTCAGGATATGAAAGTGATTTTATGCAGTATGCTAAGGTAACAGACTATTTTATTGCCGGTCACTTTTATGGTGACGGCGCCCCTTATTTGTTTACCAGAGAAGATGCAAAGAACCCTTCTTTTAAAATAAATCTAGTTTCTGATGTTTCGTGTGATATCGATGGACCTGTTGCGAGTACCATAAGGCCCTCTACAATAGCAAATCCATTTTATGGATATGACCCTAATTCTGAAACAGAAGTAGCTATAGGAGCTCCTGGGAGCATTGCTGTAATGGCAGTAGATAATCTGCCTTGTGAACTGCCTAAGGATGCAAGTGAAGGTTTTGGAGAAATGTTTTTAAAACATGTAATACCTGCTTTTTATAATGACGATAAGGATGGTATACTCGAGCGAGCCAGAATGAGCACTGCCCAAGGAACACTTACATCTCGCTATGCGTATCTGCAAGACTATGTAGATGGTAAAGAATAGCTGTTAATACTTTTATAATTACAAAAATCGAGTAGACTTCCCAACCTATCTTTGTAGGGCTATGAAGGTACTAATAACTGGAGCTACAGGATTGGTGGGCGAACATCTCGTGCGATTATTGCATGAAAAGGGTGTAAGCGTGCATTACCTAACAACTTCAAAAAATAAAATAGTTCAAGAGCCGCAATACAAAGGGTTTTATTGGCATCCTTCTGCAGGCATAATTGATGAAAACGCATTTGACGGAGTAGAGGTTATTATCCATCTTGCAGGCGCAACCGTGGCACAACGATGGACAAGTGCTAGTAAACAAGCCATTAAAGACAGCCGTATTAAAAGTGCACAACTTATGTATGGTGTTTTAGAACGCTTTCGCGAAAGCGGAAATCCAAGCACCGTAAAACAGATCATTTCTGCAAGTGCAATAGGCTGCTATCCTTCGTCAGAAACCAAGTATTATCAGGAAAATTTTGAAGGCTATGCTCAAGGTTTTCTGGGAGAAGTCGTACAAGAATGGGAAAACGCGGTATATAAGTTTAAGGATTTAGATGTCCATACTTCCTTACTGCGTACAGGTATAATTTTAGATAAAAATGAAGGTGCATTAGCAAAGATTATTAAACCCATAAAGAATTATGCTGGTGCTTCTCTTGGATCGGGACAGCAGTGGCAATCTTGGATTCATATCGAAGATATGGCAAGACTTTATATGTATATATTAGAAAATAATTTAGCTGGAGTGTATAATGCAGTCTCCCCTAATCCAGTAACCAATGAGAAGTTGACTAAAGCAGCCGCCAGAATACTCAAAAAGCCACTGTTACTTCCTAAAGCACCCGCTTTTGCCTTAAAAATTCTTTTGGGAGAAATGTCATCCATCGTTTTACAAAGCCAGAAGGTAAGCGCCAATAAAGTTTTAGAAGCGGGTTTTGTATTTAGTTATCCTAATCTAGAACCTGCTTTACAAGACTTGCTAGCATAAAAAAACCGCTCTTTAAATAAAGAACGGTTAGTGAATGATAGGATTTACTATCCTTAGGCTTTTATCCCTTTAAGCGAAATTTTAAGCTCAATATCATCATTTATAAATTTATCGCCTAGGTCATTAAATATAGATTTAGAACCGTAGTTCACACCCCAATCTGTACGATTAATAGTAAATGGCTCTGTAGTTAAACTCATACTTTCTCCTTGAACTGCATACGATACTGGGAACTCAATATTTTTCTTAATACCTCTTATGGTAAGATTACCTTGCATTATTTTCTTGCCTTCTTTTTCTGTAAGTCCTGTTACTTCAAAAGCAGCAGTAGGATATTTTGCAACATTAAAAAAGTGGTCTTCTTTTTCTTTTGCACTTCCCTTAAGATGGCCTTCTAGCCCTTCTTTACCCTTACCAGGTTTAAGATCTGTTACCGTTAGCGAAGTCATATCTATAAGGAAAGTTCCTGAGATATTCTCACCTACTTTTACGATACCTGATTGTAATTGTAGGGTTCCTGTATGCTTTTCGCCGGGTTTGAAACCTGTCCATTCAATAACAGAGTTTGCCGTATCTATTTTATATTTTGCAGCAGCTACTTCAGTAACTACTTCTTGTGCTTCGGTAGCTTCTGTTTCGTTATTTCTTTCACCTTTACAGGCCATTGCAGTAATAGTAAGAGCTACTATAGCGAGACTATTTAAAATTGTTTTTTTCATCGATATCTAGTTTTGACGTTTTTATATTTATACAAAAGTAAATCATAGTATAATCTTGTCTCTTAATTTTATACTAAATATGGCTACAATAGTATGATTTAGTGCTGTGACATTTTGACATTTTTATAAAAATGGCAGTACTTTTGCCACCTTATTTACAAATGAATTTTTGACCACATATGGCAACAGAAGATAAAACAGAAGAATTAGAAGATACACAAGCAACAGAAACGGTTCAAGAAGAAATCCAGGAACCAGAGGTTCAGGTATCTGAATTAGATCAGGTGAAGGAAGAACTTGCAGGTGAAAAAGATAAGTTCTTGCGCCTTTTTGCAGAATTCGAGAATTATAAGCGTCGTACCACAAAAGAGCGTATTGAATTGTTTAAAACTGCCGGGCAAGAAGTGATACAATCCTTACTCCCTGTTATAGACGATTTTGATAGAGCACTCAAGGAGTATAGTGATGATAAGGATGATGTACACGTAAAAGGAATGACCCTTATAAGTAACAAACTTAAAGAAACGCTTAAATCTAAAGGTCTTGAAGAAGCTACTGTAAAAATAGGTGATACTTTTGATGCAGAGCTTCACGAAGCCATCACTCAGATACCAGCGCCTAAGAAAAAATTAGTAGGTAAGGTAGTAGATGTTATCGAAAAGGGCTATAAACTAGGGGATAAGATCATACGTTTCCCAAAAGTGGTTACAGGTAAGTAACACCCATACCTTAAGAAAAAGCAGAACTCCGCAAAACGCAATAGTTTCTCAGTATAACTGAATATATAGATGAAAGAAGATTTTTACGACATATTAGGTATTTCTAAAGGAGCTACCCAAGCCGAAATTAAAAAAGCCTATCGCAAGAAAGCCGTGCAATATCACCCAGATAAAAACCCTGGTGATGCAACGGCAGAGGCAAATTTTAAGAAGGCGGCAGAAGCCTATGAAGTACTGGGCAATGAGCAAAAACGTGCCAAGTACGATCAATTTGGTCATCAAGCATTTGAAGGTGGCGGCTTTGGCGGTGGTGGTATGAATATGGATGACATATTTAGCCAGTTTGGAGATATTTTTGGAGGTGCTTTTGGTGGCGGTGGTTTTGGCGGCTTTGGTGGTGGTCAGCGTAGAGCAAAAGGAAGTAATCTACGTGTTCGCGTCAAGCTTACCATGGAAGAAATCGCTAATGGTGTTGAGAAAAAGATAAAGATAAAACGCAAAAAACAAGCACCTGGTGTTACCTATAAAACCTGTAGTACCTGTAATGGTGCGGGTCAAGTCACTAGAATACAGAATACGATATTAGGTCGTATGCAAACCTCTGCGCCTTGTACAACTTGTGGCGGAGCAGGACAAAGTATAGATAAGCGACCAGCGGGTGCAGATGCGCAAGGTCTTATTGCAGAAGAAGAAACCGTAAGTGTAAAAATACCTGCTGGAGTAGTAGACGGTATGCAACTTAAGGTGCAAGGCAAAGGAAACGATGCTCCGGGTAATGGTATTTCTGGAGACCTTCTAGTAGCGATACAGGAGTTAGATCACGAGTTTTTACAGCGTGAAGGAGATAACTTACATTACGACTTATATATTAGCATCAGTGAAGCCGTTTTAGGAGCTTCAAAGGAGATTGATACCGTTACCGGGAAGGTGCGTATTAAGATAGAAGAAGGTGTACAAAGTGGTAAGATATTACGCTTACGCGGAAAAGGAATACCTTCCATAAACGGCTATGGTAAGGGAGATTTACTAGTACACGTTAATGTGTGGACACCTAAGACCTTAACTAAAGAACAAAAACAATTCTTTGAGAAAATGGCAACAGACGATAATTTCTCTCCTAACCCAGAAAAAGAGGACAAATCTTTCTTTGAAAAGGTAAAAGATATGTTTTCATAGATAAAAGATACTTTCATAATTTTTGAAACTTCTTTAAACATTGATTATAAAAAAGTAGTATATTTGATTAACGTTGAATGCTATTCGGCGTTATTTTTCTTTTTCATAGCAATTTTTTTTCCCATCCTAAACTTAGTTTAGGGTGGGTTTTGTTTTTTAGATCAATTGCGCCTTAAATCTCTCTTAAAAGGCTTGTGCGCTCTTGGTCCTTATTACTATCTTTAAACCTACCAACCAAAATCTATGAATTCACTTCTTGTAGCAGATACGGTTTCTAAAAAATTTGGAGACTTTACTGCACTTAACAATGTATCTATTACCGTTCCAGAAGGAAGTATTTTTGGACTACTAGGGCCTAATGGCGCTGGTAAAACCACTTTGATACGTATTATAAACCAGATCACGATGCCAGATACGGGCAAGGTTGTACTGGCTAATGAACCCTTGCAACCGCATCATATAAGGGATATCGGGTATATGCCGGAAGAACGTGGACTTTATAAATCTATGAAGGTAGGAGAGCAAGTATTATATCTCGCTCAACTCAAAGGCCTAGATAAAGCCGAAGCTAAGAAAAGAGCAAAACACTGGTTTGATAAGCTAGAAATAGGGGAGTGGTGGACAAAAAAAATACAGGAACTCTCAAAGGGGCAAGCTCAAAAAATACAGTTTGTAGTGACAGTAATGCATAATCCTAAATTGCTCATTTTTGACGAACCCTTTAGTGGCTTTGACCCTATTAATGCAAACCTTATTAAAGATGAAATCCTACAGTTACGTGAAGAAGGAGCAACCGTAATTTTTTCTACACATCGTATGGAGTCTGTAGAAGAGTTATGTGATCATATAGCGCTCATTCATAAGTCTAACAAGATATTGGATGGAGAGATTAGCACTATAAAAAAGCAGTATCGGAATAATACCTTTGATGTAGGTGTTGAGGTGGCGGAGAACGCTCCTGCCGGACGAGCAGGCGGATTCGCGAAAGCGGAATCCCAACTATCTTCTAAGTTTAATGCCACAACGGCTCATTTTAAATCCATAGGTGATGAGCTCAAATTGCGCATACAATTGCAGGATACTGACAGTCCTAATGCACTGTTTCAAGAATTGCAGTCATACGGGCAAGTCACTCATTTTACAGAAGTGATACCGAGTGTAAATGATATTTTTATCCAAACCGTAAATCAAAGCTTATGAGCGTGTTATCCTTAATTATAAAACGGGAATATATGGCGCGTGTGCGTAATAAGTCATTTTTGATAATGACCTTTTTGAGCCCTATTATTATGGTAGGAATGGTGTTTTTGATAAGCTATCTTACGCAACTTAATAGTGACGAAAAAAGAACAATTGCCTTAGTAGACGAATCGGGTCTTTTTACTGGTGATTTTACAAATACAGATAAAACTACCTATCTCAATCTCACGGATCAAGGATTTGATATGGTGCGTAAACTTGCCAAAGATGAAAACTATTATGGCGTACTTCATATTCCTAAGAATAGAGCATCCATAGCTAAAGAGGTAAAATTTTACGGACAAGAAACCCCTAATTTTGAGCTTGTAGGTGACATAGAACGCAAGATTAGTAAAACCCTTACCAATTATAATTTAGAAAATAATGGGGTTGATCTTAGCGTATTAGAAAGCTCTAAAATTACAATAGACCTAGGTATAGAAAACTACAGTGGTGAACAATCGTCTAAGATGAGTAACTGGATTAAAACAGCTTTTGGTGGAGCAGCGGGCTATTTACTAATGATGTTTATTATTATATATGGTAATATGGTGATGCGATCTGTAATCGAGGAGAAGACCAATCGTATTATAGAAGTCATTATATCATCTGTAAAGCCTTTTCAGTTAATGATGGGTAAGATTCTAGGGACGACGCTAGCAGGTATTACACAGTTTGGAATTTGGGTGATTTTAGGAGGCGTACTGCTCATAGTATTGCAATTGGTTCTAGGAATTGATACTCAAGGTGCAGGTAGTGCAATGAGTCCAGAAATGGAGGCAATTGCTAAAGATCCCGATAAGATTACTCAGATATTTTCTGAAGTAATGCAATTACCTATCCTACAATTAGTACTAGGCTTTTTTGTATACTTTATAGGAGGTTACTTCTTATACAGTTCTATATATGCAGCTATTGGTGCTGCTGTAGATAGTGAGACAGATACACAACAGTTTATGTTGCCTATTATTATGCCTTTAATGTTGGGAATATATGTTGGCTTTTTTGCAGTGATTGACAATCCTCATGGTACGGTTGCAACCATTTTTTCTATCTTTCCCTTAACTTCGCCTATTGTGATGCTTATGCGTATTCCGTTTGAAGTACCTGCATGGCAACTTGCTTTGTCAGTGATTTTATTAATAGCTTCATTTGTATTTACAGTATGGTTTGGAGCGAAGATATATCGTGTGGGTATATTAATGTACGGTAAAAAACCTACCTATAAAGAACTTTTTAAATGGCTTAAATACTAATGACCCAACAGGAAACAGTAGAAGGTATAAAAGAGGTGATCACTCAGGATATTTGGGGATATGTAAAGTCCTTTTTTAATTTTGGACTTCATCTTGGGACAGATGAAAATCCTGTAGATATAACCGTGGGTACTCTTTTGCTGGTTATTGTCGCATTTATAGTGGCAGGTCGATTACTAAAGCTTTCGCGAAAGCTAGTATCCAAGCGTCTTCCAGAAGATGATCGAAACAAATTCAATAGCATATTTACTTTTTTAAAATACCTCATTTACGTTCTTGTGGTGGTGGCGGTACTCAATGCCTCAGGGGTTGATGTAACGGTATTTCTTACGGCTTCTGCCGCCTTATTTGTAGGTTTAGGTTTTGCTCTGCAAACACTGTTTCAGGATGTGCTATCTGGGATATTTATCATTTTAGATCAGACATTGCACATAGGAGATATTGTAGAGTTTGACGATGGTAAAGTAGGACGAATTTTTGATATTAAACTGCGTACCACTAGAGCTCTGACGAGGGATGATAAAGTGATTGTTATCCCTAATCACAAATTTCTAACGGAGAAGGTGTATAATTGGACCCAGAACCATAAAACTACGCGAGAAAGCATCAAAATAGGAGTGGGTTACGATAGTGATACCAGCCGAGTTACACAGTTGCTATTAGAAAGTTTAGAAGATCAAGACGGAGTGCTTAAAAATCCAAAACCTTATGTTTTATTTCAAGATTTTGGGGATTTTGCGCTACATTTTGAGTTGTATTTTTACACTAGTAACAGTTTTGGAGATCCACATATTAAAAGTGCGTTGCGCTTTAAAATTAATGAATCCTTTAAAGAAAATTCGATAGAAATTCCTTTTCCCAAGAGAGACGTACAGCTCTTAAGAAAAAGGGAATAATCTTTGTGATGCTTTAGTAATGTTATGCATCAATAGCTTACTAAAGTATACATTAAATGAACAAACCTATGTCAAACATATTATTAATAGAAGATGAAGCAGCAATACGGAGAGTATTGTTTAAAATACTTTCTGAGGAGAGCAAAGACTACGAGGTAGAGGAGGCAGAAGATGGCCTAGAAGGGATTAATAAAATTAGAGAGAAGGATTACGACCTAGTACTTTGTGATATTAAAATGCCCAAGATGGATGGAGTAGAGGTCCTTGAAGCCGTTAAAAAACTCAAGCCAGAAATACCAATGGTTATGATATCGGGTCACGGAGATCTCGATACTGCGGTAAATACCATGAGATTAGGTGCTTTTGATTATATCTCAAAACCGCCAGATCTAAATAGATTATTGAATACGGTAAGGAATGCCTTAGACAAGAAGAACCTTGTTGTTGAGAATAAGTTACTTAAGAAAAAAGTAAGCAAGAAGTATGAGATGATAGGCGAGAGCGATGCTATTACACATATTAAAGATATGATAGAAAAAGTGGCCGCTACAGATGCACGAGTGCTGGTCACAGGTCCTAATGGTACTGGAAAAGAACTTGTTGCTCACTGGCTTCATGAAAAAAGTGAGCGATCTAAAGGACCGTTAATTGAAGTGAACTGTGCCGCTATCCCTTCTGAACTTATAGAGAGCGAACTTTTTGGTCATGTAAAAGGAGCTTTTACCAGTGCAAATAAAGATCGCGCCGGAAAATTTGAAGCGGCAAATGGAGGTACTATTTTTCTGGATGAAATAGGAGATATGAGTCTTTCTGCTCAAGCAAAAGTGCTACGTGCTTTGCAAGAAAGTCGCGTGCAACGTGTAGGAAGCGATAAAGACATTAAGGTAGATGTGAGAGTAGTTGCAGCGACTAATAAGAATCTTAAAAAGGAAATAGCCGAAGGAAGATTTAGAGAAGATCTATACCATCGTCTTGCTGTTATTCTAATTAAAGTACCAGCGCTTAATGATAGGAGAGAGGATATACCACTATTGATTAGTCATTTTGCGAAGAAGATATCGCAAGAACAGGGCACGGCACAGAAGGATTTTGCTTCAAAAGCCATAAAGTTATTACAAGATTATGATTGGACGGGTAATATAAGAGAACTGCGCAATGTGGTAGAGCGTTTGATCATCTTAAGTGGTGCTGAGGTAACTGAAAGTGATGTAAAGCTGTTTGCGAGTAAATAGAATAT
>CAZXMY010000070.1:0-9056 GCA_964641325.1 uncultured Flavobacteriaceae bacterium
ATTTATAGTATTGATAGTGTACTTGGCGGCGCATAACATAAGAGTGCCTGGAGAACCCGCAACTGTGCAACGTAGCATACAGGTAGATAAAATATATGAAGGAGGTGTAAAGGATATTGTTTTTGCTCAAAATGATGGAGAGTTCTATTACATAAACCGTGGCTTGGAACAAGGATTTACTTTAGCCGAACTCGAAAAAGTTCTTTTAAATAAAACCGTAACTTTGCGTGTGCCTAATGTACTTGCAGGACCTGCTTCTCATATAGAAGTATTGCGTTTAGGCGACAGCATTATATACGACGAAAATAAAACAAAGTATTACAATAGAAATTTGCGCTCCAAGCACATAGAGTAAATTGTTTTATAAATAGACATCCAACCAGTAGTGATCTAAATTATGGGAGAACAAAAACGTAAAGAAGTAGCAAAACAACAAAAGCTAGAATTCATTTTTGGGAAGAAGAACTATAAATGGATGCTTATAGGTTTGGGCGTAATTGCTTTGGGTTTTATCTTAATGTCTGGTGGAGGCAGTGATGATCCCAATGTATTTAACCCAGAAATATACTCTTGGAGACGTATACGTCTAGCACCTGCCATAATCCTTATTGGTTTTGGGATAGAAGTGTATGCTATATTACTAAACCCTAATAAAAAGAAGTAATCACTTGCCTTATGAAACAAGGCTAGTATCTTTGCGGTCATGAACAATTTTGACGCACTCTTGCTTGGTATTATCCAAGGTCTCACCGAATTTTTACCTGTTTCCTCCAGTGGTCACCTAGAATTAGGGAAAGCGATTTTGGGAGATACATCTGTGCCTGAAGAAAGCCTGATGTTTACCGTAGTGGTGCATTTTGCAACTGCATTATCAACCATCGTAGTTTTTAGAAAAGATATTTTGGACATTCTGAGAGGCTTATTTTCTTTTACTTGGAATGAAGAAACCCAGTTTAGTGCGAAGATTATCCTTTCTATGATTCCTGCTGTGATTGTTGGACTGTTTTTTGAAGAACAGTTAGAGGCATTGTTTGGAGGCAATATATTGTTAGTAGGTTGTATGCTTATTGTAACAGCCGTTCTTCTTTATTTTGCAGATAAGGCTAAAGACACTCAAAAGAAAGTAAGTTTTTCAAATGCTTTTGTAATAGGTGTTTCTCAAGCTGTTGCTATGCTACCCGGTATTTCTAGAAGTGGCGCTACGATTTCAACTTCTGTGCTTTTAGGAAATGATAAAGGCAAAGCTGCTCGTTTTTCATTTTTAATGGTAATCCCTTTAATTTTAGGAAAGATTGCCAAAGACATTATGGGAGGCGACCTCACCACATCTTCAGGCAATATTTCCGTCTATATAATTGGATTTCTAGGTGCTTTTGTAGCTGGATTAGTAGCCTGCACTTGGATGATTAAGCTGGTTAAAAAAAGTAAACTGTCTTGGTTTGCAATCTACTGTTTAGTAGTAGGATTAGTTGCTATAGGAGTAAGTGTATTTGCAGGTTAAAGCAAAAGATTCTTACTAATTTGTGTCCTCAGATTCAAACACAAAAGCCGTGTATTGCATCACGATATCTTGTGTATGGTCTGCCGTAGGATTATAGATACCTGCTTTGAGATAAAACCCATTGGCTATGCCATTATCGTTCACCCAATTTGTATCGCTTTCTGGAGCATAAGTATCATCTATTAATACAACACCATTATGCTCAGCTACAAGGTGAACAAAGCCTTCTCCTTTTTCTATAATAATCTTAATAGGTTCTCCATTATAGTCCGCGCCGTTCGAAAAACTGTAAAATTCCTTATCAAAAGTCGTTTCACTGGAGCTTACTTCTGGATCTCTTCTTACTATGGTTTCTAGCTCGTCATTGTGTAATTCTAACCTAAAAAAGGGTTTATTAGAATTTCCTCCTCGATTATGCACTTGGGCAATCGTCATTCCTTCTTGAGGGATGTCAAAATAAACAGCTTCAAACTCCATGCGAGAAGCAATTGTTAAAGGACCTTCAGACACTTGTTTAAACTCTGCTCTTCTTCCTTCATCAGGAAGGCATTTTAAATTGAGGTCTATACCATTCTCTGCTCTAAAGAAAAAAGGATCATCTGGCTGGCCACTATTAAACACGTCACTCAGACTGGTATCTATAGTATCACAAGGGCCAGGAGTACATCCTCCTGTGTTGTAACTATGTTCCATCACAAGAAAATTGTCAAAAAAGAAACGGTCATCATCGGTAGACATTGTGTCATCATCATCCATGTTTGTGTCATCCATATTATCAGGAGGATTATTCACTACAACATCTTCATCATCAGGATTTGAGCCTTCAATAGCACCTACATCTTCAGAAGAGCATGAAATTCCAATGCAAAGAAGAAAAAGTATAAAAAGAGAAGACAATCTAAAACGAATAAAAGGCATAAGTAATTTTTCTTTTGAGGATTTTAATAAGACTCTGAGCAATTTTTGTTCAAATTTACAACAAAACAGCTAATGTATTTTATTGCCATTAATACATAGTCGTGAAGGTAGACATTAAACTTTCATTGATACATCAAAATGTACTTGTTTTATGGATTCTGCTTTATCTTGCGTACAAATGTAAACTGTAACTATGCGCACAGATCAGGATTATAAAGATGGACAAGTATTGCTTTTTGATAAGCCGCTGGAGTGGAGCTCTTTTCAGTTAGTAAATAAAGCGAGATGGCTCATCCGTAAAAACCTGAATATCAAAAAAATTAAAGTGGGACATGCAGGTACTTTAGACCCACTGGCGACAGGACTTATGATTATATGTACGGGTAAATTTACCAAGCGCATCAATGAGTTTATGGGGCAAAAAAAGGAATATACAGGCACTTTTACATTAGGAGGAACAACGCCTTCATATGATTTAGAGACAGAAATAGACCAGACTTTTGAAACACAGCATATAAGTGAGGAGATGATTTACGCTTTCGCGAAAGCAAACACAGGTGCCATACAACAACGCCCACCGGTATTTTCTGCATTAAAAAAGGATGGCAAGCGACTTTATGAGTTTGCTAGAAAAGGAGAAGAGGTGGACATTCCCAAGAGAGAAGTTACCATTCACGAGTTTGAAATCACACGTATTGACTTGCCAGAAGTAGATTTTAGGGTCTCTTGTAGTAAAGGCACTTACATTAGATCTCTTGCCTATGATTTTGGGAAAGGTCTGGATAGCGGCGCTCACCTTACAGCACTTAGAAGAACTAAAATAGGCGACTACAATGTGGTTAATGCGACTACAATTCTCGACTTTGAAAATAGCTTTAAGCATGTCGAACCACCACAAGAATAACAATATATTGGCTAGAATATGGTTACTTTGTATAGTCTATGAAATTGTCCTCTGCAGATAAATCGATGCTTATCACCTTTACAGGTGCAAGTCTTCTCATTCTTGTTTTTTTCTTCTTGGGAGTAAAACCTTTTGAAAATCCTAATCCAGAAGAGGAGTTTATTGAGATTCCCGTAGTACAAGAACAGGAGTTAGAAGAGCTTGAGCCTAGACTAAAAAATCGCAAAACAGTACGAAGCCATCAGGCGTACAATAGTAGTGAACTGCGCCAAGAGAGCGAGGAACTTTTTGAACAAGAAGATGCAGTGCGCCGGGCCATAGAAGAGCAACAACTTAAGAGTGTTCAAGACCTCACCACCGAAAACCAAAACGCGATTTCGCAAAGTCAAAAACAACAACAGCAATCTCTCGAAGAACATAAAGAGGAAATAAGAAAGCAAATAGAAGCTAGGGAAGCAGAGCGAGCGCGTCGCAAAGCTGCAGGAAAACGAGAAAGTACCGTATCCTATCACCTGCCGGATAGAACTGCAATATTTATCCCTAACCCAGTGTATACCTGCGATGCTTTGGGAAAAATAGTGCTCAATATTACGGTAGATGATAAGGGCAGCGTGACACAAATGGCCGTAAACAAAAATGCATCCACTTCATTAAATGGATGCTTAATTGATCAAGCTATTGCTTATGCAAACGAAGCTATTTTTAGTACTTCCCTCAAGACAAAGCAATTGGGTAGTATTACCTTTAATTTCCAGAATTAAAGCAGCTGCAAAAGATCTTGTACCGTATTCTGACCTTTGTCTTTATTATACCATACCTGTAAATCTTGCTTAAACTCAGGCGTAAGTTTACCATGTGCTTCTTTATAATCATCAACCATTTTTGTAGCGATAGAAGGACGTGGCCCCCAATCTCCTATAATGGTCTGATGATTATTATCTATAGCAATAAGTTTCGGTATAGAACGGCCACCATTGTATAGAAATTCGTCCATAAGTTCGAGATTTTCGTCTCTTAAGACAACCTTAACCTCTATTCCTTCAGACTCTTGTGCTATTTTTTGCATCACAGGCATAGTTTGAGCAGCATCACCACACCAGCTTTCGGTGATGACTAGCCAAGTAACATTACCCGTAAATTCTTTTATCTTAATGATGTCTTCTGGAGATAACTTAGTCGTTTTGTCTAAACGTTTTAAACGACGTTGGTTAAGCATAGTATAGTTGGTCAAGGCTTCTGTTTGATTGGGTCCAGTGCTTGTACCTTGACGTGCATGCTCATCTACCATTGCTCTAAAAGTATCGTAGTTCATTGCTTTTTGTAAAGCTTTTTGAACGATAACTTCTTTTTCTGTCTGTTCTTTCAAATTTGCGATTTTAATGGGTTATAGGTCGCTGCTTTTCAACAATACTTACTACCTTTCTAGGCACTAATATATACCGAAAATATGAGCAAAAAAAAACACAAATGTGGCTGGTGCGTTGGAGATGATTTGTATGAGGCCTATCACGATCTAGAATGGGGAGTACCTTTAAGAGATGATGGGTTACTTTTTGAGTTTATTGTTTTAGAAACTTTTCAAGCAGGTCTTAGTTGGATTACTATTTTGCGTAAGCGAGAAAATTTTAGAGTCGCTCTGGATCACTTTGATTATAAGAGAATCGCGCAGTATGGAGAGGATAAAATTTACTCTTTATTACAAGATCCAGGAATCATACGTAATAAACTAAAAATACGGGCTACGATTACTAATGCGCAAAAATTTATGGAAATTCAGAAGGAATGGGGTAGTTTTTCTAAGTACATCTGGCATTTTGTAGATGATACACCTATCATAAACAGTTTTGCTCATTATAAAGATGCTCCTGCAAATACGCCTTTAAGCGATGCTATTTCTAAAGATTTAAAAAAACGAGGCTTTAAGTTTGTAGGAAGTACCGTTATTTATGCTACTATGCAGGCGATAGGTATGGTAAATGACCATGAAGTGGGTTGTTTTAGGTATAATTCCCTTACCTAGCCGCTCCAGAGGGAGAGGAATTTAAATACGAAAGAAAGGTTTCTCTTGGGATTTCGGTGGCGCCCATACTGGCAAGATGATCTGTGTACATTTGGCAATCTATGAGGGTGTAATTTTCTTTTTCTAGCTTTCGCGAAAGCGTGATAAACCCCACCTTACTCGCATTGCTTTCAAGGCTAAACATACTTTCTCCACAAAACACGCCTTTCTCCTTTAAATCAATGCCGTACAAACCTCCTACGAGTTTATCTTCTCTCCATACTTCTACAGAAATGGCGTGTCCCAGTTCGTGTAGTTTGAGATAGGCGTCTACCATAGCATTTGTTATCCAAGTATCGTGTTGTCCTTCTCTTTTAATGCGTTTGCAGTGCAGTATTACTTCTAGAAATTTCTGATTGTACGTCACTGTAAATCTATGTTCTCGCAGTACTTTGCGCATAGATTTTGATACATAAATGTCTTGTGGTTGTAGTACCATTCTGGGGTTTGGACTCCACCATAGCGCCATCTGTCCTTCATTAAACCAAGGAAAAATACCACTGCGGTAGGCGAGTAGTAAACGATCTGTAGAGAGGTCGCCGCCTATGGCCAGTAGGCCATCTTCTTCTGCCTGAGATACAGGAGGAAAATGAAGATCTTGGGATAGGACATACATAGGGCTAAAAATAAAAAACCCGCAGCTCAAAGGAGCACGGGTTAGTATTATTTTTTACTGAGAAGGCCAGTTTTGCCTAAAAAGGTAAATCGTCGTGATCTTCTGTATTAAGGTTTGTAGCAGGTTCAAAATTATCTGCAGGAGGCATAGGTGGTAAATCTGGAGCACCTTGAGGCGCTGCTGCCTGTAAATTTTCTATTCTCCAGCCTTGTATACTGTTAAAATATTTTGTCTCACCTTGGGGGTTTACCCACTCACGACCTCTTAAATTGATACTTATTTTTACACTCTGTCCTACTTGGTAATTGTTAAGCAGGTCTGTTTTATCTTGTACAAACTCCACCATAATATGTTGTGGATATTGCTCTTCTGTGGTGACAACAATCTCACGCTTTCTAAAGCCGTTGCTTCCAAAGGTTTGTGTCTCACCTATTAATTTTACTTTTCCTTGTACTTCCATCTTCGTGTGAATTTTTAAAGTGTAAATGTAGCTAAAAATTAGGGGTTAGTGAGCAGAATTTTCCACGCGTTATCCACATTTTTTTCTTGAAGAAAGGCTTGGGCTTTTTTGTGTTTTTCTTCTGTGCTTAGCGCGCTTATTTCTGGGTACGCTTTCGCGAAAGCGTTAATCTCCTCCTCACTAGGAATAGCTTCTATATTGCCCAGCATTCCTAAATCATTACCAGTAAGAATTTTGCTTAATCGTATAGCATCTGGAATCTGATCTACACCTATCCCTTGTGTTCGAACGGGTTTAGGTACTTCAAAAAGACCTTGATTTGCACGGCTATACCAGTTTGCACCCATACGGGCTACTTGGTCTATTTTTATAGGATCTATGGCTTCATTGGCATCAAGAATATCCTCAGAAATATGAATTCTGTTAATTTCACATATTACAAGATTTCCTGCTCCACCTTTTGTACCGAGTGGTTTTACTTCGATCACCTTACATTCCATTTGCACGGGTGATTCTGCCACACGCGGAGGTTGCACAGTTTCAGACTGAAGCTCAGTAAGGCCTGATTTTATAAATTCATTCACGCCTTTGGGGTAGGCTGTGCTGGCAAGTGACATTTGTTGCACCATGTTGTAATCTACCACATTAATTACCGTTTCTGGTACAGCTAATACATTGTCTAAGGTGTTTTTTGTGGTGTTATCGCGACCACTCCGTGCTGGTGAAAAAACGAGAATGGGAGGATTTGCACTAAACACATTAAAGAAACTAAAAGGCGCTAGATTTACTTTCCCTTTGCCATCTATTGTGCTAGCAAATGCAATAGGTCGTGGCCCAACAGCTCCAGTAAGGTATCCAAAGAGTTGAGGTATGGGTATTTTTTTGGGATCTATTGTTTTCACGTAAGTGGTTTTACACAAAGATAACTAAGCCATAGGAATTGTAGATCGTGTTAAAGTACATTGGACTTAAAATTAAATTGATAGGTAGCGTTTCTTTAAGCAAGTCTAAACTTGTATATTTATTAAAATTGTAGACACACATGAATTTTAGTGCAAGGCCACAAGTGGCGCGATGGTTTATTATTATCTCTTCGCTACTTATTATTTCTTTAATCTTATGGAATGTATCGCTGTTCTTTAATCAACTTAAGGAAGCAGAACGAGCTAAAATGGAAGTATATGGTGCAGCTTACAAGTCTATTGAAGCCACGGGAGATGTACCCCTTACTCTTACCAATACTAATGCAAAAATCTTGAGTAATATCTTGCAAGGTTTACAATTAAAGATATTAACCGAGAATACCACTATCCCGCTTCTTAATTATAATCCTGAAAGGGAGTCGTATACACCTACTAATATACCAGATAGCGATTCTTTTTCTCAAGAGGATTTTGCTAAAATGGCCAAGGAATTTGAGCTTATTAATGATCCTATTGTAGTGTCTTATGATGGTGTAACCTATGGGATTTTATACTATGGTAATTCTCCAGTAATAGCGCAGCTCAAATATTTTCCCCTGGCATTACTTGTTATAGTAGTGCTTTTTGTAGCTCTTATTTATTTTTATTATTTGACCAGCAAGGCTTCTTCTCAGAACCTTTTATGGGCAGGAATGGCAAAGGAAACAGCACATCAGATAGGGACGCCGCTGTCTTCACTGGTAGGATGGACAGAAATCTTGCGTACAGAAAATGTAAATCCAGATTACTTAGAAGAAATCACTAAGGATATAACTAGGCTCGAGGTGATTACCGATCGTTTTAGTAAGATAGGATCAAAGCCCGTTTTAGAACAAACGGATATCATAGAGGAGACCAAAGAGACTTATGACTATTTATCTAAACGTAGTTCTAAGTTAATAGATTTTAATCTGGATATCCCACAAGGCGAGTTACCTGTATTGCTTAACAAACAACTTTTTGGGTGGACGCTGGAGAATATGGTTAAAAATGCCATAGATGCTATGAAAGGCAAAGGCACTTTAAACGTAAGGGTAACTAGAGATAGTCGTTTTGCAAAAATTCATATTACAGATACGGGTAAAGGGATTCCTAAAGGTAAGTATCAAAGTATTTTTGAACCGGGTTATACCACTAAGCAACGCGGTTGGGGTTTAGGCTTGTCTCTGGCAAAGCGCATTATTGAGGAGTATCACGAGGGTCAAGTACGTGTTTTAAGAAGTGAGATAGACAAAGGGACGACTATGGAAATCGCTTTAAGACTCGCGTGAGTTTTAAGAAATAGGCGTTATAAATTGTCCTGAATATTCTTTATCAATTGAGTAAACTCATCTTGAGAACAAATGTCCTTTTTAATAAACCGCGCATCCTCCATAGTGTTTAATGGGATGAGATGCACGTGCACATGAGGCACTTCTAAGCCTATCACCGATACACCTATTCGCTCGCATGGCATCGTTTTTTCTAATGCTATCGCCACTTTTCTAGAAAATTGCATGAGCTGCAGATACTCTTCTTCGGGAAGGTCAAAAATTTTGTTTACTTCTCGCTTAGGAATACATAGAGTATGCCCTTTAGCATTAGGGTTTATATCTAATATTGCAATATGACTATCATCTTCTGTAATGATATGTCC
>CAZXMY010000071.1:0-5858 GCA_964641325.1 uncultured Flavobacteriaceae bacterium
TTAAAAGGGAATAAAGAAAAATCAAAAGTAGCTATTTCGTCCGACCATTTGTCATTGAAGAAGAATGCCTTTTTGTAAAAGTGTGAATAACTTATTTTTATTTAGTCTAAATAGTTATTATTATTATTTATTTTTGATCCAGTAGAAGAAAGTGCTATTTCTATAAGTACATTTCTTAATGTTTAACAAATACATAATTTATTATGGAATTAAAAAAAGAATGGCGATTGTTACCAAATGTAACTGATTAAGTATTTAAATAAGCCAACAGACAAATCCTTAAAGGGATTAAAAAAGCGCATTTTCAAAAATGCCAGAGTGTATGGATTGATTCTTAAAATCATTCAACTAGATTACTCAGAAAAAATCAATTATTTGGTTCTAGTTAATTCAGTGATTCTAATTTTAAAAGAAATTTCAGAACCCCCGTAAATAATACTATGCTGTTCGTCACACTGAACTCGTTTCAGTGTCACATAACGCCGAGCAACTTGTGCGATCCTGAAACATCCCGACACTTCGGGACAGGATGACGATTAAAACCTCCTATCCGGATGAAATAAGTCCATATTCATACTTGGCGTTTCTCCATCAATAATTTCTTGCACTAATTTTCCAGTACTAGGCCCTAAACTCCACCCCATCATTGCGTGACCCGTTGCTATGGTAAGATTCTTACATTTGCCACTTTTACCTATGTACGGCATACCATCTGGGGTTACAGGTCGCAAGCCACAAGCAGCTTGGTCTTTTTCTTCCTTTGTAATCTGTACTCTTGGAAAATACATTTCTACACCTTCGGTAATTGCATCTACTCGATTGGTATTTATATGATGATTGATTCCCGCAATTTCCATAGTTCCGGCAAAACGGGTAAACCCATTCATAGGCGTGATGGCTATTTTGGCTTCAGCCAGGATAGAAGGATAGGTAATGCCCGTGGCACTTTTTGTCTGTACGCGGTACCCTTTACCGGCTTGTAGAAGGAGGTTGATGTTAAGCTTTCGCGAAAGCGTGCTCGTCCAACTTCCCGCCGCCAGCACCACCTCCTCAGCTTTGTATAAGGCTTTGTCTGTTTGTACAGAAGTAATCGTATCATTAGTAACGCCCAAATCAATCACCTTTTCTTCGTGCTGAATTATAACGCCTGCATTGACTAAGTACGTTTTGAGTTCGCTCATAAATTCGCCTGGTGTCGTGTGATGGTCACACTCAAAATAGGTGCCTCCAGCGATTTGCAAGGCCGCATCAGGCATCATTTTTTGAATTTCTTGAGCACTATGTGTCCGCGCAACAAGGCCTTCTTTAACAGCAATATCTACAAGATGTCCTTCTTCTTCCAGCATATGTTCTGTTTGGCAAAGCATAAATAATCCTTTCTTTTCTAGCTGAAAAGTAAAACCTTCTTCTTGCCTAATCTCATTGTACAAATCACGGCCTAACACAGCAATCTCTTTCATCACAGGGATCGCCTTATTGACTTTAGCCTGATTGCACGATTTGTTAAATGCCCAAGCCCATTTTAAAAATTGAAAATCAAGTCTAGGCTTTATATACAACGGACTTTTATCACTAAACATCCACTTAATGCCTTGTTTCATTACACCAGGAGCCGCCAACGGAATCAAATGGCTAGGCGCCAGATAGCCCGCATTTACATAACTCGCACCGCCATCCATTTTGGATTGGTCTATTACGGTGACTTGATGTCCCGATTTATGAAGATAATAAGCACAACTTAAGCCTATAATTCCACCGCCTATAATTACAATTTCCTTTCCCATTATTTCCAATGAAAATTACGGTTTTTAACCTCTATATTTTCCTCGACTAGATAATCTGTAATCAATCGCTTTGTCCCAAATTGATTATGATAAAATGATATCGCGAGAGAATCCTTATCGAGATATAATAGTTTAAAATTAATAGTGTCCGATTCTTGATTTAATAGATCAGAAACGCCTTCATCATACACCTGCAAATAGAAAAATCCATTGTCTTTTTGTTGTATTTGCCAGTCACCTATAAGACTAGGCCCGCAATTAGCATTCTGACTATTATTATCTGCAACAGTACCATCTTTACGAAACGTCTGAAGATATTTAAGAAAACAGCCTTCCATATTCATTCTCGTTTGCCCATAATAGCGTCTAGCAAATTTCCATGTTTTTGTGCTGTCATTAGTTAAGAGTTGAGCAGCATTTTCCGGCGGATGAAATGGTGGTTTCTTTTCTGTTTTTGCACACGAGAGCGTAATCAGAAAAAACACAATTAATACATAGGGATACCTGTTCATTTAAATAGCGTATTAAATAACCGAAAACCCAAACGCATAAGGATCTTCTTCATCTATGGTAATGGTATTGTGCCCATAAATACGAGCCCATCCTTTTATACTAGGGATCATCGCTTTATAGTCTCCTAAAGATATTGCATTTTCTACTTTACCGGTAAACTTAGATCCTATAAAACTCTCATGTATGTACTCATCGCCTACGTCCAGTTTTCCCTTTGCATATAATTGCGCCAAGCGTGCAGAGGTTCCTGTACCGCAAGGGCTTCGATCTATGGCTTTGTCACCATAAAATACCGCATTGCGACCATCTGATGTAGGGTCAATAGGATTGCCAGTCCATAACATATGAGTTACATTCTTGATGGTCTCATTCTCTGGATGTATAAACTGATTGGGATATTTTTCATTAATGCGTTCCCGAACTACCTGACTGTATTGTACGATCTGACTTGCCGTATAATCGTGCACTCCAGAAAAATTATTTTGAGGATCTACGATAGCATAAAAATTCCCGCCATACGCCACATCAAACCTAATCTCGCCCAGCTCTGGACAGTTAATCGTAAGTCCTTCTGCTGCAAGATAACTCGGCACATTCGTTAGTTTTACCCAGTCTACTTTAGGCCCCGTTTGTTGATACTCTATCTCTACCAATCCTGCAGGTGCTTCCATTCTAATCTTCCCTGGAGTTTTAGGGATGATAATTCCTTCTTCTATTGCAATCGTAATCGTGCCAATAGTACCGTGTCCGCACATAGGCAAACAGCCTGAAGTCTCTATAAACAGGACTGCAAAATCATTTTGAGCATCGTGAGGCGGATACAATATCGTGCCACTCATCATATCGTGACCTCTAGGTTCGAACATTAAACCTTTGCGAATCCAATCATATTCTTTAATGAAATGTTGTCGCTTTTCGCTCATCGTCTTGCCCACCAATTCTGGCCCTCCAGCTTTTACTAAGCGAACAGGATTACCACAGGTGTGTGCGTCTATACAGGTAAAGGTGTGTGTTTTCAAGGGAATAATGGTTTATGGTTTAATGATATAATGTTTTCATTGCAAAAGTTCTCTATTCAATTTATACTCAAACGGAACTTTACTTATTTGATAAACTTTTATCTTCTCTTTTCTAGCAATGTCGAGTATCTCCAGTTTATGATCAATGGGTATTTCTAAACCTAAATATATACAAGAGACAGAATCATCCGGGACAACAACTTTTCTAGTCTCCAATGTTAAACCTTCTATATTTAAGATTGAAAGTCTAAATTCTTGTTCATATTCCCAATCCTTTGATTTTGTATACAACATTTTAGAACTTTCAATAAAAGGATGGAGGTTAATTGAAGGGTTTCTTTCAGGGAATTTTTCAGAATATTGAACTAATCCTCCTTTGCCAAATAAATTAGATTTTCTTATTTTTTCTTCATCAAAACCAATGCAAAATCCTTGATGTAAGTTGGAATAATGAGACCACATAACAATTGAATCCCATCTACAACTTAAAGACATTACTCCAAAATTATTAGCTAACTGGACAGCATCATAATCTTGTACTCCTTTCTGCAATTTATCAATGTCTTTTATTTTTTCTCTAAAGTTTTCTTTTGTTAATTCAATATCATAACCTAATTCTTTAATTCTTTCTCCGTAATCATTCACCATTCTTTCAATATAGAGTTCCTGATTGTATGAGTCTTTCAAAAAATGATAATTTTCAGATATTCTGCAATCAAAAGGATCGTTGAATGATAAAGGAGAGGCTAAAAAGAATTCCTTTTCTGTCAAAATCCTTTTATGAAATTTATTATTCCAATCTCTATACTTATATATTGTCTTAGGATAAATCATCTTAAAAAGATATTTACTTTTTTTCTTTAGCAATCCACTGCCTAACCCGTTTCTCCAAAATAGGCAAAGTCACCGTGCCTTGCTCTAAGATGTGTTCATGAAATTCTCGTATATCAAAATTTGCACCCATTGCGGCTTCTGCTTCTTTGCGCAATTCACGTATTTTGAGTTCGCCTATTTTATAAGATAAGGCTTGTCCTGGCCACGAGATATAGCGATCTGTTTCTGTATTTACTTCGTGTAAAGATAAAGCCGTATTAGATGCCATATACGCTACTACCTCATCTCGTGTCCACCCTTTTGCATGTATCCCTGTATCCACCACAAGACGACATGCACGCCACATCTCATAGGTAAGTTGGCCAAAACGTTCGTAAGGCGTGGTGTACATGCCCATTTCAGCAGCTAGGAATTCGGTGTACAATCCCCAACCTTCGCCATAGGCAGAGAGATACATATTTTTTCTAAATTGTGGGATGCTATCACCCAACTCTTTATTGAGACTACCTTGTAAGTGATGTCCTGGCACCGCTTCGTGTACCGTTAATGATGGCAAGGTATATAAAGGACGACTCGGTAAATCGTACGTATTTACCCAATAATACCCAGGATCTGTACTGTTCTTACTTGTACCTACATAACGACCTCCCGTATATTTTGGAGCTATCGCATCAGGAACGGGAGCGACTCCATAGGGTTTTCGCGGAAGCGTTTTAAAAAATCGCGGTAGCTGCTCATCAGCTCTTTTGGCCATATCACGAGCATGCATTAATAACTCTTTAGGCGTTTTGGCATAAAACTGCTCATCGGTGCGCAGGAATTTTAAAAAATCTGCAAAAGAGCCTTCAAAGCCTAATTCTTTAATAATTTTTTGCATCTCTGCGCGAATGCGATTGACTTCACTCAAGCCTTTGTTATGAATCTCATCTGCCGTGAGGTCCAAGGTAGTATAGTAGTCTATTCGGTTTTGATAATAGGCCTTACCGTTTGGAGTTTCAGATACACCTATAGTGGTTCTTGTTTTAGGCAAATATTCGGCTTCAAAAAAGGCTTTTACGCGTTTAAAAGAAGGAATTACACTTTGCTCTATGGCATTTTTGGCAGCCGTGAGAATGGAGTCTTTTTGCTTTCGCGAAAGCGTACTAGGCAAACTCTTAAAAGGCTCGTAATAAAAACTATCTTGATAATCAGACACCAGATGTGTGTTGTAGGTGCTCTCATATCCTTCAAAAATCACACGTGGCTGCGAAACCCCTTTCTCTAAACCTTCGCGCAATAAGGGCAAATGTTGATCTACCGTTTGGGGCAAGGCATTGAGTTTATTGAGATAAAAAATCGCCTGCTTGTAATTGCTAATAGGTCGCACCATATAAGTCCAACTACTGTGAAAACCAGAATCAGACAGCAACGGATTTAAGTAGCTTTCGTATTGGGCATAATCCACGGTTTCTTGAAGCTTGAATTTCATAAGCTCCAGCGTAATCGCATCGGTTTCGGATAAATCCTTGGCAGTAAAGGATGCTAGTTTTTTGAGTTGCGCTTTCGCGAAAGCAGCCTCTTGCTTAAAATATTCTTTGGTAAATAATCCCATAGGATATTCACTCCTATCATAACCCTTATGGTTTGCTATTTTTTCAATAATCGTAGCAAGTTTTTGATTGGGCTTCTGGGCATAGGCGGCAAACGCCATACACACTGCGAGGAATGC
>CAZXMY010000071.1:5958-9037 GCA_964641325.1 uncultured Flavobacteriaceae bacterium
CCCCAATCAAGCTTTCCCCAAGTCTCACGAGTTTAAGCATCTCCCTTGATTTACTTAGCTTCTTGTGTGACCCTGAAACTCCCGAAACGTCGGGACAGGGTGACGCGTGTGCCTGGTTACTTCAAAAAATCGGGCAACAACCCCTCTGGAAAACCTTGAAAGCTAAAGGGACGCACCCATCTTTTTATGCTCTGATTACCAACGGCTGTAAAACGGCTATCTGTACTCGCAGGATAGGGTCCGCCGTGAGTCATTGCATCTACAACGGCAACTCCTGTAGGTACACCATTAAAAACGATACGCCCTACGCGATCTTGAAGTCTCTCAATAATAGGAGAAAGACTAGAATAATCTTCTTCTTGTGCGATAATTGTTCCTGTAAGTTGGCCTTCCAGCTGTTCTATAATTTCTAGTAATTCCGACTCATCTTTACATTGTACGACCAGCGAAAACGGCCCAAAAACCTCCTGATGTAGCTTTGTATTCTTTAAAAATGCGGCACCGGGAACGGTGGCTATTTTTGCTTTCGCGAAAGCGGGTTCCGTATCTCCTTGATAGCTTGCCACGAGTTGTATCTCATTTTGTAACAACACATCTTCTCCATTGGACTCAAATGCATTATGAATATTAGGATGTAACATGCAGTACGGATCTATACTCGCCGTTTTTGCCCCTAAATTATTTACAAAAGCCGCCATTTGCGGACTTGCAATTCCTAGAATCAAACCGGGATTGGTGCAAAACTGACCCACTCCTAAAGTGATAGAATCTGCATAGGTTTGCGCAATCTCAGCGCTTCTCTTTTCTAAGGCATTTTGCGTAATTATCACTGGGTTGATACTTCCCATTTCTGCAAATACAGGAATAGGCTCTGCTCTTTGAGCAGCAAGATTATACAAAGCTCGACCCCCATTTATACTTCCTGTAAAACCTACAGCTTTTACTTGAGGATGCTTCACAAGTTGTACACCTACTTCAATACCAGCGCTATTAAGGTTAGAAAAAACGCCTTCTGGCATTCCCGTATCTTTTGCTGCTTTTACAATCGCACTCGCCACGAGTTCTCCTGTACCCGCATGCATAGGATGTGATTTTACAATTACAGGACAGCCAGCTGCCAGCGCACTTGCGGTATCGCCACCCGCAGTAGAATACGCCAGTGGAAAGTTACTTGCTCCAAAAACTACAACAGGTCCCAATGGGATGAGCATTTGTTTTAACTCTTTAGAATCACCAGAAATTATAGGATTACGCCACTCTTCCTTTTTAATGAGGGCTGCAAACATTCTGATTTGTCCTAGTGTTCGACCACATTCTCCTTTTGCACGGCCTTCGGGTAATCCCGTTTCTGACATATAGGTCTGAAAAAGCGTATTGCCTAAAGCCTCAATCTCATTTGCTACTGCTTCTAAAAATTGAGCACGTTGTGCTCCCAACGTTTTTCTAAAACTAGAAAAAGCTTTATGAGCTAGTGCTACAGCACTGTCTATTTCTTCTGAAGTTGCTTCGTAAAAGGTATTTGTATTTTCTCTATTTTCTTTAGGATTAAAAGTATGATACGTCCTATCTCCTTTTGCACTTTGAGCATATCCTATGTAATTTTTTCCTGTGATCATTTAGACAATGAATTAATGGTTTAATGAGATAATGATTCCAAATGTTTTGCCACATCAACAGGTTTATGAATCCGTTTTTGTGAAATGGGATATTTCTCGTGTAATGCTTGTGGTCGTATAGGTCTTTGCTGGAAATCGCCACCACAATTGGGACATATATAATTGAGGATATTCTCCACACAATCTTTACAAAAGGTGCACTCAAAAGTGCAAATAAAAGCCTCTGTAGAATCGAAAGGAAGATCCTTATCACAATGCTCGCAACTGGGTCTTATTTCTAACATTTATAAATTTTTATACTCCGGAAGTGTCGGTCTAGTAGCAATTCCTTTATTAATGATATCCAGAACCTGAGCTCTCTCATCTCCAGCTAGTGGTAGTCTTGGAGCTCTTACGTGCTCAGTCCCAATCCCTGTATGAACCTCTGCTAGTTTTATGTTTTGTACTAATTTAGGATTGATATCTAACTCTAGCAAAGGAAGGAACCAACGATAAATTTCGATCGCTTCTTTAATTCGACCCACTCGTTGTAGTTCATAAATAGCAACTGTCTCTGCTGGAAAAGCACAAACCAATCCTGCAATCCACCCATCTGCACCCATCAATAATGACTCTAGCGCCAGTGTATCAACACCTGTTAAGATTTTAAGTCTATCTCCAAAGGCACTTTTAATGCGAGTGACATTAGAAATATCGCGCGTACTTTCCTTTACTGCTTGAATATTATCATATTGTAATAACTCATCAAGCATCTTTAGAGTGACATAAATCTTATAATCAATTGGATTGTTATAGAGTAATATGGGTAAGCTCGTATTTCTAGCAACTGCCCCAAAATACTCTACTACCTCTGCATCACCTGCTTTGTATTGCATAGGTGGAAGCATCATCAGGGCTGTAGCCCCATCTTCTTCTGCCTTATGCGCAGCCGCAATAGCATTGCGCGTACTACGCTCGGCAATATTCATAAGTACGGGCACTTTATCCTCTACGAATCTCACAGTTTCTTTAGTAAGGGTGCTCTTCTCACTATTACTTAAGGTACTTGCCTCTCCCAAACTACCTCCTAAGACAAGACCATGAACGCCTGCATCAAGCTGCGCTTGGACGTTCACAAAAAACATGTCCATATCTAGTGCATCCTCAGAGGTAAATTTGGTAGTAATTGCTGGCATAACGCCTTTCCATTCTATACTCATTTGATAAATTTTTATGAAGATACTAAAGCGAATACAATTCGCCATAAATCGTTTTTAACAGGAGTTAAAAAAGCGAGGATATTTTGTCTGCAATAGAAAAAAACTGGCATAAATTAGACTACTATAAGAAATATCTATTCTAATATAGAGAAAAAAACCACTGTTTAATGTTAGCTAGCTAACATTTGTAACATTGTCATTTTAAGTGATTTATGTTAAAATTTATATTTTTTTTCAACCAAATAATTCGATATTTACATAGTC
>CAZXMY010000072.1:0-8932 GCA_964641325.1 uncultured Flavobacteriaceae bacterium
GTTTTACCGTTGTGGTTTTCTTCTTTCCTTGACGCAGGTAGGTGAGTTCTACACTACTCCCTGGAGAACCTTTAAGGAGGTCGCCTGCATCTCCTTCTATTTCAGAAACGGTAATGTCACCTATTTTAATGATCTCATCACCCGCTTTAAGACCAGCAAGGTCTGCGGGATATCCTTTGCGAGGTTCAACAATAGTCATCTTTTTATCCTTATTGCGCACGCTAGCGCCTATACCAGAATAATCGCCACTGTTGTTAATTTTTGCATCTTCTACCTCTTGTTCTGTCCAGAACTTAGTATAAGGATCAAGACCGTCTAACATGCCTTCTATTGCATTATCCATAAGTTCGGCAGGATTGGTCTCATCTACATAGTTCATGTTTACTTCCTTAAACAGCGTAGTAAAAATCTCTATTTGTTTAGCAATCTCAAAAAAATCAGTTTGGAAGCTCACCGTACCTAATAGGGTAGCTATAGCAATAATGGGTATAAATAGTTTCTTTTTCATAAATTTTAATCTTTCCGTAATAGGAGGCTAGACGCCCCAAATGCATATTATTTTTTTAGTTTTACAACCTTTTCCAGCAGGCCGGCGCAAAAGCTTACTTTTTATTTTTTAAAATCCAGCGACGCAGAAAAAATACGCCAACACCTACTAATATAAGAAATGGCCAGATGTGTAACAAACCTAAAAAGAAAATAGAGATACCGTTCCACCCACTTTTAAGGGCGTTTAGAATTTTTGTGCCATAAGAAACCGTGGCTCCTGTCTCTGAAGTTGTCTTATAAAAATTAATAAATAAGGTGCTCTCAGAGACTTGGCTTTGCAGGTATTTCAACCTTCCCTGTTTACTTTCTATCTCTTCTCTTATGTTAGAGAGCTCGCGTTCTATCTCGAGCATTTCCCGAACATTTTTTGCTTTAGAAAGTAAGTTGAGGTAACGCTCTTCTAAGGCGCGTTTTGCCTTTAGACGCGCTTCAATATCTACAAACTCTTCTGTAACGTCACGCTGTGAGATAGTTTTTTCATCAAAAAAAGCCACACCCGTTGAAATATCTCCCACTAGACTATCAAAATTAGATGAGGGCACACGTATGGTGATGCTTTGGAAGAGGGAATTGTAATTCTTACCAGAATTATCACTTTGAATATAACCACCTGCTTTTTGTACAGCAGTAAGAATCCGGTTTCTGGTTTTATCTAAGTCTTGGGTTTCAAATCTTAGGTTCCCGTTTTTAATGACCTTCTTCTGGATTTGCTTTTGCTCCCTAGGCACAGCCTGATTAGAAGATATTTGTAACTCTTCTACGCCTTCCATATCTATATCATCATAGACAGGTGACATAGCAACTTCAGATGGGGCGTGTATGGCTCCATCACTACCACCACCACACGTGGCTAAGGTTACTAAGCTAAAGACTAGGAGTAGAAATTTCATCTTGAAAACGTTTTAAAAGTTTAACCATCGCTTTATTAATTTCTTCAAAAGAAAGCACATCTCTAGAAGTGTAAAGTATTAGAACTGCAAATGTTATGCCTTTCGTATCTATTTTGGTTTTATTTATTCGATAGGCTTCCCGCATGAGCCTTTTTAATTGGTTGCGAGTTACAGCAAGTTTGTGATTACGTTTTGCAACAGAAACGCCACATTGTATAGCAATATCCTCATACGGCAGCGAGGATTCAATAAAAACCATACGTAAAGGAAACGCCTTAACAGACTTACCTTCTTCAAAAAGAAGGTCAATTATTTTTTTAGACTTTAATTTTTCTTGTTTGCCGTAGGTGTTTTTCACAGTGTAAATTTAGGAAATACCAAATAAGGAGTAGTTATGGGCTGCGTTCAATAAAAAACCCGTCCAAAATAGACGGGTTAAATCTCTAAGAAAAGCTAAGAAGTATTACTTCTTCCAACTATTGTTTTCTTGATTAATATCTGCCATCAAACCTGAAGGGTCAATCACTATCTCATCTATTTTAGACAATGGAGTATCTATAATAAAACTATAGGTTGGATTTGCCCAAGGCCAGTCTTCTTCTTGAGCCCTAGGAATATCTGGAGTGGGATTGGTTTTTTCTGCACGCATCATTCGCAATGGGACATAATGAGAAGTCTCTTTGCTACCACACGTTACATAAATATCCAAAGGCATAGGCATTTGTCCAATGCGTTCTAAAGTGATTTTGGTTTGTTTACCTTCTGCTACTACCTCTTTTATAGCGTAGTCTATCGTATTTGTGGTTTGTGTCCAGTCTGTAAGATACCAGTCTAATTGCATACCTGACACTTTCTCTGCACTACGCTTAATATCATTAGGAGTAGGGTGCTTAAAAGCAAAATCATCATAATATTTTTTAAGAGTTTTTGCTACATTTTCCTTCCCGATTATATATTCCAACTGAGAGAGAAATACAGCTCCTTTACTATATGCGGACACGCCGTAGGCAAAGTTACGATCGTAACGATCTGCATGTGTGGTTTGAGGCTGTTCAAACCCACTTTCTACTAATCTATAGTAACCTCTATAGGATCCAGAAACAGGGTTTTCTTTATTTTCTGCCATTACTTTATTCATAGCATGAGCAGATATGTAAGAAGTGAAGCCCTCATCCATCCACTCATGTTTTGCCTCGTTAGAAGCTAACAAAAATTGAAACCACGTATGTGCAAACTCGTGTGCGGTCACACCTACAAGGCTTCCAAAAGACCTCTTACCCGTAATAAGGGTACACATAGCATACTCCATACCACCATCTCCACCTTGTATAACAGAGTATTGCTTATAGGGATATGGCCCGACGTTTTCACTTAAAAACGATAGAATCTCCGCAGTTTTAGGCTGTAGGTTTTTCCAGTTCTCCTTTATTTCAGGATCATTCTTGTATAAAAAGTGAAGCTTTACGCCATTCTCTGCCTCCAGAGTATCATGTATATAATCAGGATCTGCTGCCCAAGTAAAGTCATGTACATTGGGCGCTACAAAGTGCCAGGTATATTTTCCCTTTTTTGTTTTTCCTGGTTTGACACCTTCGTCTTGATAGCCGTGACCTACTTCATTACCATTTTGAAGGTAGCCCGTTCCGCCTACGGTGTAATCACCGTCTATCGTAATTTTCACATCAAAATCCCCCCAAACACCGTGAAACTCACGGCCTATATACGGATCTGCATGCCATCCTTCAAAATCATATTCTGCCATTTTAGGATACCACTGTGTCATAGACAAAGCGACTCCTTCTGCATTGTTACGACCACTGCGTCTAATTTGCACCGGCACTTGCGCATCAAAGTCCATTGCAAAAGTGGTTTTTTCTCCAGGGAGTATAGGCTCTTTAAGAGCTACTTCAAGAATGGTTCCAGCAACACTGTATTCTAGTTTGGCCCCATCTTGTTTTAATGCATTTACATGTATAAACCCTACTTCATCGGGAGAAAGCTTACTAATACGATCTTGTACACGTCTATCTGCATCTGCTATAGTGCGTGAGCGTATATCCATTTCACTACCAGGTTGGAAAGCGTTAAAATACAGATGGTAAAACACCTGATGCAGCGTGTCGGGCGAGTTGTTGGTATATTCCAATAACTGCTTTCCTTCGTATTGATAGTTATTGACGTTCATGTCAATTTCCATTTGGTAATCAACGTGCTGCTGCCAGTAGGAGGTGTTTTGCGCAATAGTGTCTGCTTTCGCGAAAGCGAATACAATTACAAAAACAGTAAGTTTAAGAAGATTTTTCATCTGTTATTTTTGAAGTTCTGCCAGCTTAAAGGCGTTAAACA
Source organism: uncultured Flavobacteriaceae bacterium (assembly GCA_964641325.1). Lineage (GTDB taxonomy): Bacteria > Bacteroidota > Bacteroidia > Flavobacteriales > Flavobacteriaceae > Dokdonia. Next base: position 3,786 of record CAZXMY010000072.1, read on the forward strand.
TATTTACCATCTCTCCTGATTTAGAAAGCGCACTAAATTGAGCTCTTTTCTCTGGATCTCCAGAAACGATTACCGAAGTACTTGTTTCTAAACCACTTTTCATAATGATATTCTTTACTTCACTCGCTTTAAGAGAAGGGTAGTATGCCCGAAGCATAGCCGCAACACCTGCGGTATTAGGAGATGCCATAGAGGTTCCTTGTAAGAACTCATAGGTATTATCTGGCGTGGTAGAGTAGATACGAACGCCAGGTGCAAAAACATCTACATTGGATTTTCCATAATTAGAAAAATTAGCGACCATCTCTCCTCCATATTTTGGAGCGAGAGCACCCACAGTAAGGAAGGTGTCACTCATTTCTGAGACATTGTCTAGTTGATCATTAGGATACACAGTGTTTGTCGGGTCATCTAGATTAAGCCCTTCGTTACCCGCTGCATTTACAATAAGAACATCGTTTTTTGCTGCATATTTAATCGCGTCATATACCCACTCCGGGTTTTGAGAATAGTATTTCCCAAAACTAGTATTAATCACTTTTGCACCATTATCTACAGCATATCGTATCGCGAGTGCAATGTCTTTATCGTACTCATCGCCATCTGGCACGGCGCGTAAGGCCATAATTTTTATATTATTATTGGCAACACCATTCATTCCTTTACCATTATCTCTTTGTGCTGCGATAATTCCTGCAACGTGCGTACCGTGTCTTGCACCATCTTTTTCTGGGCCAATGACATTATTATTACCGTAAGCTTTATCATTTATATCATAAGGGTTGTCTCCTAAAACTGTTCTAAAGTTTTTGCCTAAGGCATAGTTTGCCTCAAGTTGTCCATTAAAGAATTCTAGACCGTCGTTAAGATTTGTTACAAACTCTGGGATCGTATCTGCAAACTGTAACATCTGAGTAAGTAATCCAATGTGATTTTGCATAGTCGCATCAGGATTACTAATTTTTCCTAAATCTGCGGCGGTATAATCCTCTTTTCCCAAGGTTTTTGATACAGCGGCATGAGAGCCTTCAACTTGTTGCAGGATCTGAATGTAGCGCTGTTTGTTTTGTTCTGTTTCTCCTACTTTTTGAGAATATTCTTGCTTAGCTCTCTGGTATTCTTGAAAAAGATCCTTTTTACCTGCTGGAATATTTGCCAGGGTTTTGCCAGAAAATTCTCCATCATAACGATCTATAATACGAGCAAATTCCAACTGCTCTGCTTCTACATCGCCTAGAAAATTCCAGCCATGAATGTCGTCTACGTAGCCGTTTTTATCATCATCTTTTCCATTGCCCGGTATTTCTTTTGGGTTGGTCCAGATAACATTTTTAAGGTCTTCGTGCTCTATATCAATACCACTATCTATTACCGCAACGATAGTAGCTGTTCCCACTTTACCAGGAAGTATCTCTCTATATGTTTTTTCAATACTCATTCCAGGTATTGTATCTGACTTAAGGTCTTTTGCGCTCCAAGCCTTTTCCTGAGCATCAGATAAATCTGCAACTTTAAGAGGATTGTTATCTACATTTTCTACAGGAACTGTTAGTAGTGGAGATGGAGTATCGCACCCCACAATAAGGGAAGCTGCAAAAGCAGCAAGGGCGAGAGATTTAAATGTTGAATTCATAGGTATTTTTCTAATTAAAAAAATCTTTAAGTGTAAAAACATCTTTAAGGCGAACACCTTTTTCTGTATGCTTTACAGTAATTATAGGGTTATGAGCGTCATGCTCGAGCCAAAGATAATATTCATTATCTGCAGCAGTGTTTAAAAATAGTTCTTTTTCATCTAATGTGAGCAAGGGTCGCGTATCATATCCCATTACAAAGGGAATAGATAGATGTCCTGCAGTAGGTAAAAGGTCTGCCATAAAAACAATGGTTTTATCCTTGTATTTAATATGCGGAATCATTTGCTTTTCCGTATGACCATCTGCAAAAAAGATACCAAAACCCAGCTCACTCGACTCTTGATAGGGCATATTGCTTCTAGAAATAAACTGGAGTTGGCCACTTTCCTCTAAGGGTAAAATATTTTCTTTTAAAAAAGAAGCCTTTTCACGTTTATTGGGCTGGATAGCCCATTGCCAGTGTTCTTTGTTGCTCCAATAGGTAGCATTTTTAAAAGCAGGCTCATATCCGGTGCGCCCATTATTCCATTGTACAGAGCCTCCGCAGTGGTCAAAATGCAAATGCGTCATAAAAACATCTGTAATATCGTCTTTGTGAAAACCGTATTTTCCTAAAGAAGTTTCTAAGCTATAATCTCCCCAAAGGTGGTAATACCCAAAAAATTTGTCTGATTGCTTATCGCCCATACCCGTATCGATAAGGATACGCCTTTCACCATCTTCAATTAGCAAGCATCTAGCAGCAATATCTATCATATTGTTAGCATCAGCTGGATTAGTGCGGGACCATAAACTTTTAGGCACTACTCCAAACATAGCACCTCCATCTAGTTTAAAGTTTCCGGCCTCAATAGGATATATGTTCATAGAAGAAATGTTAGAAGTTACGTTTGCTCTATAACGACCCTGCAAAATAAGGAAAAACGCTATTTTTGAATTGTGATGACGGAAGTTTTTAACAAAGAATTGTATCTTCCCATAAGCTCAAAGATGTTATAAAGCACTATCAGACTAAACTAAGCACAGCATGTTAGAATTAGCAGGAATAATTATACTAGGGATTATTGCACAATGGGCGGCGTGGAGATTAAAATTGCCAGCAATTTTACCCCTAATCCTTATTGGACTTTTTGTAGGGCCAATATCTACTTTGCTATCAGAAGATGGGACTAAATGGATAGAGCCTATTTGGAACGGTAAAGAAGGATTATTTCCTGGAGATGGATTATATTATTTTGTTTCGTTAGCGATTAGCATTATCCTTTTTGAGGGAGGACTCACGCTAAAAAGGTCTGAAATCAAAAATATAGGACCCGTTATTACCAAGCTTATTACGCTAGGAAGTGTGGTTACTTTTTTTGGCGCTGGCGCTGCGGCGTATTTTATTTTTGGCCTTAGTTTAAAGATTTCATTTTTGTTTTCTGCTTTAATCATTGTGACAGGACCGACAGTAATCTCGCCTATTTTAAGAAATATACCGCTAAAAAAAGATGTTTCTTCTGTACTGAAATGGGAAGGGATTTTAATAGATCCAATAGGTGCGCTTGTAGCCGTATTAGTTTATGAGTTTATTGTTGCTGGAGAAGGAGGAGCGTTTACTATTACAGCTTTAGAAGAGTTTGGAAAGATTGTTCTTTTTGGGAGCACCTTTGGTTTTTCTTTTGCGCACGCTCTAGCATTTGCCACTAAGAAAAAGTTGATTCCGCATTATTTACTAAACGTATTCACCTTATCTGCTGTTTTAGGCGTCTTTGTGATGTCTGATATGTTTGCCCACGAGTCTGGATTACTGGCGGTAGTTGTTATGGGCATGGTGTTAGGCAACATTAACCTTCCTAATCTAAAAGAGCTGCTCTATTTTAAAGAGTCCTTAAGTGTATTGCTTATTTCTATTCTGTTTATTCTTCTAGCTGCAAATATTAATATGGCAGATTTAGAATTGATTTACAGGTGGGAAACAGTGGCCTTATTTATGATTGTAGCCTTTGTTGTAAGACCTATAGGAGTCTTCTTAAGTACAAGAGGTTCTGATTTAAAAATGAATGAAAGAGTTTTTATAAGTTGGGTTGGCCCACGCGGAATTGTAGCCGCAGGAATTGCTTCTTTATTTGGATCTAAACTTATTATAAATGGTGAGCCTGGAGCGGAGTATATTACGCCCCTTGTTTTTATGATTGTTTTGGGTACTGTACTACTTAATGCCACGACAGCTCGTTTATTTGCAAAAGCTATAGGAGTGTTTTTAACCAAGTCCGAAGGAATCCTGATAATAGGCGCTTCTGAAGTGTCTAGACTTATCGCAAGATATCTTCAAAAAAATGGGAGACACGTAGTCTTGGTGGATAGTAATGTTGCTAATATTAGAGCGGCGAGAGATTTAGATTTGGCCGCAATTGAAGGCAACATCTATTCTGATGACCTAATCTCTGATGTAGAGCTAAGCGATGTAGGCTATCTTATGGCACTCACAGGTAATTATGATATTAATAACTATGTAATTGATAAGTTTAAGGGACAATTTGGTGAGAATGGCGCTTTTAGATTGATTACAAAACAGGAGATAGAAGATGAAAATAAAATCCCTAAAGAGGGTCTTTTCTCTACTACAGATGATTATATGAATCTAATTGAGGTAGCTAGAAAATTTCCGGCTATTCAGGAAGTAGTTATTAACTCCAAAGAAGAGTACGATGCCGTAACTAAGGTGCTTACAAAGGATGTAGATATGATTCCGTTGTTTGTAAAAGAAAAAGACGGAACTATTGAGATTATAGGTTCTTTTGTGCAAAATTTAGAACTAAAGTCGTTTGAGAATTGCAAAGTGGTATATTTAGGTAAGCCTATGCAGGAAGCAAGAGCTTAGCTTTTAGCTAGCTTATAGTACTTAGAGTGATATTTTATCATTAGAATGCCTGCTCTTAAAATCATCCACAGCACAAACGCAATCCAAATACCTTGTAAGCCCCATTCCAATTTTTGAGATAAAAATAATAGAGGAATAAAACCGATAAAAGTCGCAATGAGCAGGGTGTTGCGCAAATACGCCATTTCTCCCAATCCCTTAAAAATAGCATCTAAGGTAAAGGCCATAGCGTTTAAAGGTTGCATAAGAATGATAATGAAAAAGACGCCATAAAAGGCTGCAAGCACAGCAGTTTCGTTACTAAACAAACTGCCTAACGAGTTATAGAATAGTCCAGCTAGAAGCATCAATAAAAGGCAAACAATAAGATTATAAAGCGTCACACTTTTTGTAAGCGTCCATAGGGATTTATAGTCTTTAGCACCCAGAAGTCTGCCGCTCAATACATTTCCAGCAGCACCATATCCATCTATAAAAAAGGCACTAAACAACCACAAATTTGCGGCAATAGTATGAGCTGCAACAATTTCGGTGCCTAAGGAGGTGGCCTCTCGCACGGCTAATACTAAGGCAATATTAAGTGAAAAAAAACGAACAAAAAGATCAAACCCCATGGAGACTATTTTTTTTATTTGGGAATGCACGGG
>CAZXMY010000073.1:0-8875 GCA_964641325.1 uncultured Flavobacteriaceae bacterium
ACTCAGGCACAGCGAAAAAACAAAAAGAATAAAAAGGCTAAAACCGAAGCAACTGCGGGAGACAAAAAGAAAGATAAAGACGCTATTAAAAAATATAGTGCTGTTATTACTAAAGGAGCTGTTACGGATAGTGGATTGTTTAATGTACATAAAGTTAAGAAGGATTATTTTTACGAAATTCCGTTCTCTTCATTAGAAAAAGATATGCTTTGGGTAAGTCGTATTGCTCAAATCCCAAACGGACTAGGAGGAGGCTTTGTAAATGCAGGATCTAAAACCAATGAGCAAGTAGTGCATTGGACACGTTTTCAAAATAAAATACTTCTTAAAATAAAGTCGTACACCAATGTGGCAGATAGCAGTAAGGCAATAAGTAATTCTGTAAGAATAAATAATTATGAGCCTACCTTGTATGCTTTTGATATCAAGGCATTTAATACTGATTCTACGGCTGTAGTTATTGACGTAACTAAAATGTTTACGGCAGATGTAAAGGCCATAAGTGGTCTCTCTGCAAGACTACGTAAGCAATATAAAGTGAAGAAACTAGACGCGAGTAGAAGCTTTATTAACAGTATGAAGAGTTTTCCTCTTAATATAGAGGTAAAACAAGATATGACGTATGAGGCATCAGAACCTCCTACGGATGCGGATGCACAATCCATTAGTTTACAAATGAATCAATCTATGATTCTCCTACCCGAAGAGCCTATGCAACCCAGACTATTTGATCCTCGAGTTGGCTTTTTTACGATAAGTCAGTATGATTATGGTAGTGACGAACTTAAAGCAGATCAAAAAACATACATAAGGCGCTGGAAACTAGAACCTAAAGATCCGGAAGCCTATAGAAGAGGAGAGTTAGTAGAACCTGTTAAGCCTATTGTGTATTATCTTGATCCAGGCACACCAGAAAATCTACAGAAATATATTAAGCAAGGTATTGAAGATTGGCAAAAACCCTTTGAAACGGCAGGTTTTAAAAATGCTATCATAGCAAAAGACGCGCCTACACCAGAAGAGGATCCGGAGTTTAGTCCGGAAGATATACGCTATTCTGTGGTGCGATATGTAGCGAGCACAACGCGTAATGCAACAGGACCAAGCGTGTCTGATCCTCGTAGTGGAGAAATAATCGAGAGTGATATTATATGGTATCATAATCATTTAAGAAGTTATAGAAACCGATATTTATTAGAAACAGGGGCTGCAAATCCCAGTGCTAGAACCCTTAATACGCCAGATGAAGAAATAGGTGAGATGATGCGTATGGTAATTGCCCACGAAGTTGGTCATGCCTTAGGATTTCCTCATAATATGGCAGCAAGTTATGCTTATGATGTAGAGTCGTATAGAGATGGGGCGTTTACCCAGAAAAACGGTATTGCCGCAAGTCTAATGGATTATGCTCGATATAACTATATAGCTCAGCCAGGTGATCAGAATATTAGATTTGTGAGACAGATGGGACCCTATGATCATTATGCTACAAATTGGGGGTATAGATGGTTGCCAGAGGCAAATTCTCCCGAACAAGAGAAGAAAACACTAAATGCGTGGATAGTAGAAAAAGCAGATGATCCCAAATTTAAATTCGGTAGACAGTCGAGTCGTTTTGACCCTCAGTCACAAACAGAATCTATAGGAAATGATCCTATTGCTGCGAGTACGTATGGAATAAAAAACTTAAAGTATGTATCTAGACAATTACCGCAATGGACTTCTAATCAAACGAATAACTATCAAGATTTAGAAGAGTTATATGGAGAGCTTGTTAGTTGTTATAGTAGATTTGTTGGACACGTAGTGACTAATGTAGGTGGTGTTTATGAGAATATTAAAAACCCAGATCAATCGGGAATTGTGTATACACATCTTGATAAAAATACGCAGCAACGTTCTATGCAATGGTTAGGCAATAATCTCTTTGAAACCCCTACTTGGCTTATCGATAAGTCTATCCTACAAAATATAGATCACGCTGGTTATTTTGAACGTGTAAGAAGGACACAATCAAGGTATTTAGACAGACTCCTTAGTTTTGATAGGATAGGACGATTAATAGATGCAGAAACGATTCATACAGATTATTACAGTGCGTTAGACCTATTTAGTGATATACGCAACTCTGTATGGAGTGAATTAGATCGTAATGCAAGTGTAGATGTCTACAGAAGAAATTTACAGCGTAGTTATCTAGATCGTATGGTTTTTTTAATGACAGATGATGGACCTTCTAGAAGAAATGGCAGACCTGGTTTTGAAGGCACGCTTACTTATAAAATTAGTACTAGTGATGTAAGACCGCTAGTACGTGGTGAACTCAATGCCTTAAAAAAGCAACTGCGTGCTGCAAGAAACTCGTCTGTAAATACCGTTACTAAGTATCATTATGAAGATGCTATTGCAAGAATAGAGTCGCTTTTAGATCCTAAATAGATTAATTATCACAGTCAAAATTTATATCTAAAACTTTAAGACCATAGTTTTTAGCTTCATAGTTAAAATGCCACCATTCGGTTCGAATAGGAGCAAAACCGTTAGCTTTCATGACATCCCATAAGATCTTCCGGTTGGCTTTTACCGTATCGCTATGCGGATGGTCTATATGTGCTTCTTTACCAAAATGATCGTAGTCACTTCCCATATCTAAAGGCCGATTATCTAAAGTTACTATAGTCATATCTATAGCTGCACCACGATTATGTATGGAACCACTTTTGTAGGGATTACCAACATATGAGGGATTAGGATATATTTTCCACATTTTTTTCTGAACAGATAATGGGCGATAGCAGTCATAAAATTTTATTTTATATCCTAATTCGCAAAAATCGTGGTTTGCGGCTGCAATAGCTTTGGCGATTTCGGGTAAGAGTAAACACTGCTCACAATCGTAAACTACGGCTTTTAAGAAATTATCTTCGGTGGCATATTTTACTTCATAGGCGTAGGTGCCACCTAAGCTTTCGATATTTATCAAGGGAGATTCTTGCGCATTTACTGTGCTGAGGCAGAGTAAGAGAAGGGTTAGCATGTTTTTCATAATGACAAATTACAAACAAAAAGATAAATAGGGGTGTTACGCTTTCGCGAAAGCGTAAAAAACCCTATTCTTGCTACTCATGATTGATTTACCACACATATCCACACAGCGCCTAGCTGTAAAATTAAAACCAGCTGCCGAAAAATTGGTAAAGCAAGGTCATCCATGGATTTTTAGTGATAGTATTACAAAAATAAATAAAGAAGGGAATGCGGGGGATCTTGCTATACTTTTTGACAATCGCAAGGATAATGTATTTGCCATTGGGTTATACGATCCAGATTCTCCTATACGTATAAAGGTGCTAAGCGCACATCCGGCCCAAATTAATAAAGCATATTTTTCACAAAAAATAAAGCAGGCCTTTGCAATTCGAAAAGACTTATTAGAAACAGATACCAATAGTTATCGTTTGATTTATGGAGAGAGTGATGGTTTTCCAGGATTAATTGCCGATGTATATGCAGAGATTTTAGTGGTAAAACTATATTCTCGTATTTGGTATCCTTATTTACCTGAGGTTTTACCATTACTGCTTGAAATTTCTAAAGCAAAGACTTTAGTATTACGTTTAAGTAGACTGTTGGAAAAAAAGCCTCTATCACCTTATTCCAATGGATCTGTACTTCACGGAACCTTAGAGGATGAAGTTGTTTACTTTAAAGAACACGGTATACGTTTTTCTGCAAATGTAATTCAAGGTCATAAAACAGGATATTTTTTAGACCATAGAGAGAATAGGCGTAGAGTGGGAGCGATGTCCCAAGGGAGAAGTGTTTTGGATGTTTTTAGTTACGCTGGTGGTTTTTCTGTTCACGCATTGGCTGGTGGAGCCGCACAAGTAACCAGCTTAGATATTAGTGCGCAAGCCCTGGAAGTTGCTGTTGCTAATGGTAAACTCAATCCTCATAACGGGATTCATACAACGATAGTTGCGGACGCCTTTGCGGGTTTGCAAGAACTTATAGATCAAAATGCTACTTTTGATATTGTCGTTATTGATCCACCTAGTTTTGCAAAAAGTAGTAAAGAAATCGAGAGTGCTAAGAATAGTTATTCTCGCCTGGCGACTTTAGGAGCAAAATTAGTAAGCTCGCAAGGCATTTTATTATTAGCGTCTTGTTCTTCTAGAATAACGAGCACACAGTTTTTTGATATTGCAGAGAATGGTATTAAAAAAGCAGTAAGAAGCTTTAGAATGGAAGATAAAACCTTTCACGACAGTGATCATCCTATAGGTTTTCCAGAAGCAGCCTATTTAAAATGTGGGTATTTTAGACTAGATTAGTATAAATTCTGAAATATGAAACTTTACAAAACAGCTATTGGGGTATTGCTAATGGCGACTGTTGTATCATCTTGTCATACGAAGCCTTCTGTTTCTCTAGATGCTACGCAAAGTGCTCTTATCCCAAGACCTAAAGTGATAAAGCCAGTCCCAAACTCTTTTGTGATTGACCACAAAACAACTATTTATACGGGTATTTCTGATGAGGTGTATGCTATCGGGATGGAATTACAAGCTTATATAAAAAAAGAAATAGGGTATGAGCTAACCGTTTCACAAACAACTACTCTGGATAAAGAAAATAGCATACATCTTATATTGCTTAAAGGCTCATCCATAGACAAGCCGGAAAGTTATACTATTGATAGTAATGAACAAGCCGTATTTATACAAGCGGTGACACCAGAAGGTATCTATAGAGGTTTTCAAACTTTTAAGCAATTACTGCCACTTGAAGCCGAAGAATTGCTAGAATGGGACGGTAAGGTCTGGGCGATTCCTGGTGTGCAGATTCAAGATGAGCCTTATTATGAGTATAGGGGTGCTATGCTTGATGTGGCTAGACACTTTTTCACAGTAAAGGATGTAAAACGGTATATAGATTTATTAGCCTTGTATAAGATAAATACCTTACATCTTCATCTTACTGATGACCAAGGATGGCGTATAGAAATTAAATCTTGGCCTAAACTTACAGAAATAGGAGGAAGTACGGCTGTAGGTGGCGGTAAAGGAGGATTTTATTCCCAAGAAGAATATGCAGAGATTATAGCTTATGCCGCCCAAAAATATATTACTATTATACCGGAGATAGATATGCCTGGTCATACAAATGCTGCCTTAGCCTCTTATCCCGAACTTAATTGCGATGGCAAAGCAACGGACTTGTACACAGGCATGCGTGTTGGATTTAGCAGCTTATGCGTAGATAAAGAGGTTACTTATGTATTTATAGATGACGTGATTAGAGAATTGAGTGCACTTACGCTGGGAGATTATATACATTTAGGAGGAGATGAATCTCATGCGACGTCTAAAAAAGATTATAATACCTTTTTACAAAACGTTTTTCCTATTGTAAAAAAATATGAGAAGAAGGTAATGGGTTGGGAAGATATTGAAAGTGCCAAAGTGGATTCTAGTTTTATATTACAACATTGGACTAGTAAAGAAAAGGCTGATAATGCAGCCTCTCAAAAAGCACGAATCGTATTGTCTCCCGCACCACATACATACCTAGATATGAAATATAATGATAGCACTAAACTTGGATTGACTTGGGCTGGAGCGATAGATATTAATAAAGGGTATAATTGGATTCCTTCAAATATCTTGGATGTAAAGTATAAAAATCAAATAATAGGAATTGAGTCACCTTTATGGTCTGAAACTCTTACCACAATTCAAGATATTGAATATATGGCGTTTCCAAGAATAATAGGTCATGCCGCTTTGGGATGGAATGGAAAGCCTGCAGATAGAGATAATTACTATTATACTTTAACAAAGAATTTAAAGCGTCTTGATAAGAAAGGGGTGAACTACAAAAGATGAGTTCGGTTTTTTAAGGGAGATATATATTTTTTTGCAATTTTGCGATTCTTAATTAGTATACCTAAACTGGTTATCCAAGAAGCAGCATCTAATAGGTCGTCAAAGGTTGCTTTTTCAAATTGAGTTTTATTTACATTTAAGATTTTGTTCCAAAAGGATTCTTTGTGGGCTGGTACTGTTGCATAACCACTAAATCTATTAATGCGTTTTGTAAAGAAGGACCAAGCTGTTTTATCAACAGTGTATTCGTGAATTCTGTGTGAAATGTATCCTATGTTTGCGCGCTTACCGTAATGAGAATCGATTAATTCTAATACCATATTTACCATATGGGCATCATAAAGAACACCTTCTCCAATTTCTGCAACGACAAACTTTTCATAAAAGTAAAAATTACCAAATGGCAATATATAAGTATCTTCCAGTTTATAGGGTAAAGAATGAAAATGATTCTCGGTCATAGCTGCTTGATTTTGTATTAAAGTTAAGCAGTATGATTATGGTGATGTTAAATTAGGACAAAAGTATATAGTTTAATCCTCGAAAGACGATATTAACTCGATAAAGTACCTTATCTAGGAATAATTACACAAATTTATTTAGAATAATCTTATTCTTTTGCGATGGAATCTTTAGTATCTGTAAGAAGTTTAGCCCAGGCAATAGCCTCTTCTAGATCACTGAATTTCTTCAATTTAGAAAAAAAGAATAGCTTCTCCATCATTAAATTTATGATACTTGTTCGGGTCTTTATAACAACCGCCATGGCAATGAGAGGATGTTTATTGGAAAAAAACTTTAACCAATCTTGAGGAACAACAGAATACGAATAAATTCTGTTAGAGATATAAACTATTTTCGGGTTTGGTCCATAGTGAGAATAGGCTAAGTCAATAACCTCCTTTGCTTTCTCCCAATCAAATAATACTCCCTCACTAATTTCAGAAATAATAAAATCATCAAAGAAAAAGAAACTTCCAAATGGAAGTATATATACTTCTTCTAAATTATATACTGAATTTAATTCGTCTACCCTCACAACTGCAAGGTAAGCATTAACCTAATAATACTAAAATGCTTAAGATAGATCTATTGCTAATTGCAACCACCTGTAAAACCATTAGCATCAAACATTGTGCTTGCAATACCACTTTGCTCATCTACAATAGCCTGTATAATGAGTTCATTTATACCACTTCCATCTCTTTTAGGACTGCAATATTCAAAAAAGTAGAAACTATTGGCTTGTCCAGCCACTGAGTTTGAAATTTCATTAAAAACTGTGATTAATTGATCGCTATCTTCTGCAAAAGCATTGCCTTCACTACCTATTGTTGTCAAAATTGCTTCATCGATTTCTGCACCAAGACCAATGGTGAAAAATGAAATATTCTCATCGGCATTAGTTATACTACTTATTGCTTCTTCTTCTGTAAATCTCGCTGCTTGGTCTGTGCCATCTGTAAATAAGACTACGGCACTTGTTGCAAAAATATCCTGGGCTTGAAATGAAACTATAGTCGTTTCTGCAAGTTGCGAAGCTTTTATTACAGCGCCATATAGATCTGTTGAAGGATCATTACTTATTTCCGTGGTAATTCCATTAATAGCATCTTGTAATAGGGCAGCATTGGATATGGGACTTTGCAACTCGTGCAATACATCTTCACCATTAAACCAATAAATACCCATCTGAAAAGACTCTTGGGGCACGGCTGGCATAACACTATCAATAAAGCTATTAGCTGCTGTTTTCACCTCGGGCAAAGTAGTCGCAAGAACACTATTACTTAGATCTAGTACTAAAAAAGTGGTCGTGACAAAAATTTGTGCATCTGAAGATATAGAAGCGGAGGATTCAAAACTGGATATTTCATTAAAACAATCATCATTTTGTCCTTTTTCAAGAATTCTAAAATTGGAAGTATTAAGTCCAGCTACTGGACCTCCTTGATTATCATTAACTTTAAAAAATACAGATACTTTAGAAGGTAAAGTCGTAAAAGATTCTTGGATGCTAAGGCTTAGGTCTTGCGCTCCTAAATTGAGGCACTCGATAGCTAAATCTCCTGAGGCGTCATCATCCCGAGAGCTACAAGAAAATAAAAAAACAGAGATGCATAGTAATACTATTAAACGTACATTCATAACGATTTCGGATTAAGATTGATAAGACAATAACGCCATCTTGGAACTTTATATTTCATTGCGCGTTATGAATTAACTTTTATCACGACTTATAGAAAGTATATTTAGGAAGAACTATTTAAGGTGCGGATAACGCTTTCGCGAAAGCGAATCAGACAGCTTCACAACAACAAGGTAAGCGAAGCGGTAAAGCAAAACACAAATACCAATAAATGGCATGGCTTTTGTTAAGATGAATGTAAAGAAGTACTATTTGTAACACGTAATTCCTATATTTACAAGACTTTTTTGTGAAGAAAAAACAATTTAAATATCATTATTTCAAACTAGTATTGCTAGCAATACTGGCTTTTCCTTTTGTTGTATCGGGACAGATAGATTTAGATTTGCCTAGTAAATCAATAGAAATAGGTGGTCTTGAAAGTAACGAAGTAGAAAAGTCTGTTCTACTTTCCCCAGAAAAAGCCACAGGATTAATTTCTTCCGGAACAGTTGTTCTAAAGAGTAAAATGAATCTAAGTGAACCCTTACCCGGTAAGAAAAAAAGGGAAGTACAATTTAACAATGGAGATAAATTTGCTCAGAAAGAACACACGGCTTTAAAAAAGAAAATGAATAAGGACTATGCAAAAGCGGATGCAGCCTTAAAACCAGAATTCTATAAAGACCAATATTTAGGTGACTTTAAGAGTGGTTCTAAATTTGTGAATTTTCTGTACCGAGACCACGAGTTTGTAGATGGTGATAGAGTAAGTGTTTCAATAAACGATGTCGTTATACATCCTAATATATACCTACAAGGGGATTTTCAAGGTTTTTATTTTGACTTAAAAAAGGGC
>CAZXMY010000074.1:0-8829 GCA_964641325.1 uncultured Flavobacteriaceae bacterium
GTATTGTTATACTTCGTTCTTAAATTTTATAGGAATTTTAAAAATATTAGAAGCACAGATTCTGCCTCACAATTAATGAAGAATATTTTGTGCGCTCGCAAAGCAGTAAAACATTACATTTTAGCAAGTCTTATCCTATTTATTATTGCTGCCGTAGTAACTACTAAGCTTATTGTAGATCTCAATGCAGAGGCCTTCGCACAGGTCAATATTATTGCATTGTTAGGCATACTAACTCTTGTTATTGTTGTCTTAGTAGCATTGCTTGCCCTGCTATACAACAAAATATATGGTCTACTGTTAAAACGACTAACCCGTAATTATGAGGAATTAAAGAAAATGGAAGTTTAGTTTTGAGGGAAACTAAGCAACAAAAAAAGCGGCTGATGAAGTTCATTAACCGCTATTTTTTATTTTAATTAATCAGGATTAATATTCCCACTGGCGTTTCTCGTGCAGCTTTTCTTCTGCCTCTAGCTCTTCTGGCGGGATTACTTTTAAAAATGATGGATGCTGCTCTATAGCATACTCGAGTTGTTCAACAATTTTCTCAACACTATCATTCTCATAGTCTATTTGTAGTGGCTCTTTTATCTCAAAAGATTGAAGAATACCTCTCTTTTTAATACGGAGTCCCTTTTTATCAAAAGAACGTCTAAAACCATCTATTACAATAGGTACAACTATTGGTTTATATTGTTTTATAATATGAGCGGTACCTTTACGAATAGGTTTCCAGGGCTTAGTAGTGCCTTGCGGAAAAGTAATTACCCAACCATCATCTAAAGCTATCCCAATATTCTCTGTATCCTGTAAATTGACTTTACGTTCTATTTCTTTTCCTTTTTCGCGCCAGGTTCTGCTTACAGAGATGGCACCAGCATAGGCAAGAATACGAGGTAGGAGTCCACTTTTCATCGTTTCTCCCGCAGCAACATAATATAGGTTGAGTTTAGGTTGCCATAAGTAACCAATATTTTTAATGGAATCTTCACGACCGCTAAGACTGGCATTAAATACGTGAAACATCGCCACTACATCGGCAAAATATGTCTGATGATTAGAAACAAAAAGAATCCCTTGATCTGGTAGTCCTTTTAAGATTTCCGAACCTTCTATTTGGAGTTCATTAAAACCTCTATACCTGCGGTGAGTAAGCGCTCCTGCTATACGAATCAACCAGCGCTTTAAAAATAATATATGACCAAAAGGATTTGTCTTAAATAGACCCATAGTAACTAATTCTCGTGCTTTCTGATTAATTATTGCGGGTTAGCTTGCGCGAAAGCAAAACTCAAATATACAAAACCTAGTGCTTCACTGCCTGCAACAGGAGTTCTTTAATCTCATTAAGCATCATCGCCGTGGCTCCCCAAACGTTGTAACCTTGCAATGTAAAAACAGGTACCTCAAGATTTGAGGCATATGAGGTAGTAATGCGACTCGTACCTACAGATTCGGCTTGCAATAATTCTACAAGAGGCACCTCAATAAGCGTCTCCACCTCTTCTTCTTGGGCAACAAATGTAGGTGTAGATTGCACATAACCCATAAAGGATTGCACCCAGAAATTACTTGGAGGAATATAGATATTAGTCAACTTTTTAATGGATATCATATCCTTTTTAGCCACACCTACTTCTTCGTAGGTTTCGCGCATTGCCGTAGCGAGTAAATCCTTGTCCTGCTCCTCTACTTTGCCACCAGGAAAACCGACTTGATTAGAGTGTACTCCTTTATAAGTTTTACGTAAAATAAGGATGATATAAGTCTCCCCATCTCGTTCATAAAACAAAGCCATAACCGCAGCCTGCCTGGGTTTCATTGCCTCAATATCGGTTTTTTTGAGTTCTTTGATACGTTCCATTGGTGCCATCACAAACTGCGCTTGTTTTCCAGGCAAAGGCAAATTGCTTATTTTTGGAATTAAGGCAAGAAACGTTTTAAATGTCATACAGGTACAAGTTAATTTATATAGTAATTCTAGCGGTTATAGTGAGTTGTCAAGATACTAAAACCAGCTCAAAGAAAGCTACTGCTCCTACTGAAAAACAGACGGAAATAGCCGTTAAAGATACGGCTGTAATAGCAGAAAAAACATACCCCAAAGGAACCCTAGAAAATCCAATGATAGGTTCTCAAGCAGAGCTTAAACCCTTTTTATATCAATACGGTAAGGAAAACCCTGAAACTAAGGTTCGATTTGAGACTCGTTTTGGAAATTTTGAAGTAGAGCTCTTTAAAGACACTCCTTTGCACCGCGCCAACTTTATAATGCTTGTGAAAAATGAATATTTTAATACAACGCAGTTTCATAGAGTCTCTCCAGATTTTGTCGTGCAAGGTGGAAATAATGATACCCAAACTACTGCTAAAAACAGAGCACGTATGGGTAAATATTTGCTCCCTAATGAAGCCAAATCAAAATACAAACACATACGAGGTGCCTTCTCTAGTGCAAAATATTCTGAGCAGAACGTAAGTAAAGCCTCTGCCCCTTTTGAGTTTTTTATCGTGCAACCCCAACGAGGAGCACATCATCTAGATGGCGAGCATACCGTTTTTGGACGGGTAACTAAAGGAATGAGCGTGGTTGATAGAATAAACAAACTGGAAGTAGATGGCAGTGAGTGGCCTATAGAAAATGTGTATATGAAAGTGGTGATTTTGGAGTGAGTTTTAGCTGCTGGCTGTTGGTTTTTGGCTGTTAGCGGTGTTACTTATTAGGGTAGATATAAAATAGGTAATGGAGTGTTGCTACCGCAGGAAGCAATGTATCGAGATTAGCATTAGGTATTAATTCTCAATCAAAAATCTTCAGAATTGCTTTCTCCAACCCTAAAGGGTGCCTATTTTTTTACCGTAGATTTTATTCTTAATTAATCAGAAATCAAAAATCCCCAATCTTATATCTAAAACCCTCTCTGTCTACGAGCTTCAAAAATTAGGATTCCTGCAGCTACAGATACATTCATAGAGTCAATAGCACCTTGCATAGGGATAATTATATTCTGAGTACTTGCCACTCGCCATTCTTGAGAAAGTCCTGTGGCTTCTGTACCTACTACTATCGCGCAAGCTTGGGTGTAATCTTGAGTGTTATAAGCAACAGCTTCCTGTAAAATCGCGCTAAAAATAGAGATGTCTTTATCTTGTAAAAAACTAATAATATCTTCTGTCATACCAGTAGCGACTTGATTGGTAAAAACACAACCGACACTGGACCGAATAATATTGGGATTGTACAAATCGGTCTTAGGATTTGCAAGTATAAAAGCATCTACGCCCGCTGCATCTGCTGTTCTAAGCAATGCACCTATATTACCTGGCTTTTCGGGTGCTTCGGCGATAAGGATAAGCGGATTTTCGGGTAGTTCTAAGTCTTGAAGTAGGTTCTTTTTTGCTTTCGCGAAAGCAATCACTCCTTCTGCACTACCTCTATAGGCAATTTTGTTATAAACAGCCTCACTCACCTCAATAATACTTGCCTCTTGAGATAATTCTTGAACCTGAGACAAGCTAACATATTTTGAACAAAACAAAAGTTTATCAATAACATAGTTTCCTTTTATCGCTAATTGTATTTCTCGTAATCCCTCAATAATAAAGGTTTGTTCCTTCTTGCGTGCACGCGATTTGTCTTGCAACACAAGAATTTGCTTTATTAAAGGATTTTGAGGACTTGAAATTACGGTGACCATAAAACAAAAGTAATTCTTTTTAGTACCTTGCAACAAAGATTCAAAACCAACTTATATGAAATTTATGTACACTGCGATTCTAATCGCAATCTTAACGGTAAGCTGTAAACAAAACACCACGACACCTGAAAACACAGCACCTCCTGTTCCCGCAAAAGAATATCCAGCAGCCATAGCTGCAACCTTTAAAGCACACGGTGGCATTCAGAAATGGAATGCAATGAATAACCTTTGCTTCACTATGGAAAAAGAAGGCGGTAATGAAACTCAAACCATAGACTTAAAGAGTAGAAAAGTGCGCATAGAAACCGAGAAATACACTTTAGGTTTTGATGGTGAGAAAGTGTGGTTAGATCAAGATTCTATTTATTTCGCACCGCAACGTGCACGTTTTTACCACAACCTAATGTTCTATTTTTATGCGATGCCTTTTGTACTAGGCGATGATGGAATCACTTATACAGAAGAAAAAGCATTAGAGTTTAACGGCGTGAGTTATCCTGGAACTCGAATTTCTTTTGGAGCTAATGTAGGAGATGCTCCGGATGATGAGTACATCATTTACAAGGACCCTAAAACCAATGAAATGGCTTGGTTAGCGTATACAGTAACCTATGGTAAGAATGAGAAAAGCGATCGTTTTAGTTACATCAAATACGATCAATGGGTAGATGTAAACGGACTAAAATTACCTTCTAAACTACAATGGTATAAGGTTGAAGAAGGTGTCCCTACAGAAATGCGTAACGAACGTTCTTTTATAAAGGCTACCAGTACTGCAACAAAACTAGATAACTCTATTTTTGCCAAGCCTGAAAGTGGCGAATTTGCAGAATAACAAAGATTTTAATCCACATAAAAGAGGCTGTCTTAAAGATATTAAGACAGCCTCTTTTATTATTAATACATTGCAATTTTAGGGTCTGCAACGCTTAAGTAGCACCTATTTATTGCCCATTCTGTGCTTTGGTATTATATCTGTTGTACAATTCTGTTTGATGCGATTCTAAACTTAATTCTCTTCCTTGAATAAACGCACGAGTCACAATATTCGTGCGCATATCTAAGGCGTTCCCTTCTGAGATAAACAGCGTAGCATCCTTTCCAGTCTCTAGAGTACCTGATGTTTTATCAATCCCTAATATTTTTGCTGGATTAAGGGTGATTAATTTTAAAGCATCTGCATCACTCATTCCTTGTCCCGTAATTTGCCCTGCATAAAAAGGAAGATTACGTACTTGCCAGTACTCACCATCATATCCTAGGGCTACGGTCACTCCTGCATTTACAAGATGTATGGCAAACTTATAGTTGTAATCATAATCGTCATCAGAACTATTAGGTAACTCCTGAATTCTCTGTAAGATTACAGGAATATTGGCACTCGCAAGTTCTTGAGCCACCTTCGGCCCCTCATACGCTCCTACGATAACCAAGTTCTGTACATTCATCTCTTTTTTAAAATTAAGGATGTCACGTATTTCACGTTCGCCATTTGCAGCAACGTATAGGTTTTGTGACCCATTAATCACACCTCTCATAGCTTCAAAAGCAAGGTTTTGGTCTGTATTCCCTTTAGAATACGCACGAGCATTTGCCATAAAGGTCTTTACCTCATCTATATCCTTAACATAATTCTTATTAGGCTTGAAACCAGGTTCCTCACCTAACCACCATCTTCCTCTAGTCATTGGTCTTGGCCAGTTAAGCCATACGCCATCATCTGCCCGATAAGCAGCGTCTTCCCAATTCCAGGCATCTAATTGTACCACAGAAGACGTACCAGAAATACGCCCACCAAGTGGTCTTGTTTGCGCCATTAAAACTCCGTTAGGTCGCATACTTTCTACAACTTTAGACTCGGCATTATAGGCGATTAAAGCTCTTACGTGAGGTATCATATCCCCTATCTCGTCATCATCATTTGAGGGTCGTACAGCACCTACCTCAACCAATCCAAGTGTTGTGTTCGTCGCAATAAAACCAGGATAAATATGTTTTCCTTGGGCATCTATGAGCTTACCTTTTGGTGTTATTTTTGTTACGGTTCCATCTGCAACTGCAGTTAATTTTCCATCTTCCATAACAATCACAGCATTTTCTATGACTTGCCCATTACCTATATGAGCGGTTGCTCCTGTAATGGTGATGGCTCCAGATTGAGTAGGTCCAGGTGTTTGTTGTGCTAGTGCTACTGTTGTAAACAGGGCTACTAGAAATCCTAAAATATATTTTTGTGTTTTCATCTTATTCCTGTGTTTCTATAGTGTCACAATGCATACGTTGTTTGTCTTTCCATGTAGGTCGCTTCTTGGCGCCTTTTCCTGCACCTCCTGAATCATCAGAAAGTAACATGGCTGTCAGCTTACTTTTTTCTTCTTGTAATTTTTTTCTAAGTGCCTTATCACGGTCTTTATCAAAATATACTGTTCCTTCTATAATGGTTTGCTCTGCTCTTGCTTTTACAGATAAAGGATGGTCTGACCATACAACCACATCTGCATCCTTACCTACCTTAAGACTTCCCGTTCGGTCATCCATATGGAGGAGTTTGGCAGGGTTTAAGGTGACCATTTTAAGGGCATCTTCTTCTGAGACTCCTCCGTATTTTACAATTTTTGCAGCCTCTTGATTTAAACGTCTTGACATTTCGGCATCATCACTGTTAATCGCCACTACAACGCCGGCATCGTGCATAATCGCAGCATTATAAGGAATGGCATCATTTACCTCGTATTTATACGCCCACCAATCTGAGAAAGTAGAACCTCCTACACCATGTTCTTTCATCTTATTAGCTACTTTATAGCCTTCTAGAATGTGCGTAAACGTATTTACTTTAAAGCCCATATTATCTGCCACCTTCATCAACATATTTATCTCACTCTGCACATAACTGTGGCAGGAGATATGGCGCTCACCATTCAAGATTTCGACTAAGGTTTCCATCTCTTCATCTTTGCGATACGGTTTTCCACTTTTTTTACGAGCTTCATATTCCTTCGCACGCTGAAAGTAATCTACAAATACTTGCTCTACTCCCATTCTTGTTTGTGGGAAACGTGAGAAGCTTTGCCAGTTGGACTGTTTTACATTTTCGCCGAGAGCGAACTTGATAAACTTTTTATCCTCCAGTACCATCTCATCTACAGATGCACCCCATTTCATTTTAAGCACTGCACTTTGTCCTCCAATAGGATTTGCGGAGCCGTGAAGCAGTTGCGCCGAAGTAACGCCTCCTGCCAGATTCCAATAAATATCAATATCATCTGGATTAACCACATCTGCCATACGCACCTCTGCAGACGAGTTATGTCCACTTTCATTAATAGAGAATGCTCCTATATGGGTATGCTCGTCGATTATACCTGGAGTAACGTGTTTTCCTTGGGCATCAATTACACGAGCACCTCCAGCAGAAAGATTTTTTCCTATGGCGCTAATCTTGCCGCCTTTAAGCAAGATATCACTATCCGTAAGCACACCGTCCGACTCATTAGTCCATATAGTTGCATTCTTAATGAGTATAGTTTCTTGCGTAGGTTGTTCTGCAAATCCAAAAGCTTGATTAGGATAGCTTAAAGGCATCACTTCTTGGTTCGATCGAGCCCCTTTTTTCCCTTTCCCTTTTTTGCCTTTGGTGTCCTTTCCAGTTTTTAAAGGCTTTTTTGTTGTACTTAAAGCCTGAGCTGAGCCATCTGCTAGAATCGCCTTACCAGAAAGTACATTCCCTTGTGGACTCGCTGATAAACGTATATATTTTTTATCGCTTGGCGCGAAAGATACCGTAACCCATCCATCTTTGTACGAAAATTTACTATCTACTTTTTCATCTCCTTTTTTTACGGTTCCAGTCGCTTTATCGGTTGAATTTTTGATTTCTAGATTATAAGCCGCTCCATCTAAAGTAAAGGCATAATTCCCGTCTATATCTGCAATGGTCATATCCTTTAATACGGTTTTAGACCCTTGTATCCAGTGCTCGTATATGGTTGTCTTTTTTTCAAAAACATCACCAGAGGTAATCATAAAATTTGCCCAAGCTCCTTTTTTAAGCGTTCCTACTTCATTGCTCTTTCCTATCATACTGGCAGGAATAGTAGTTAAAGCCTCCAAAGCTTTTTCTTTAGACAAGCCACGCTCTATAGCTTTAATTAAGTTAGATTTAAAATCCTTTGGAGATTTTAAAGAAAAAGTTGTCAAAGCAAAATTAACGCCATTATCTGCCATCCATTTAGGATTAGAAGGTGCTTGATTCCATTGCTTCATATCTTCTAAAGAAACATTACTTGCTGCATACGGATCTTTCATATCCATTGCCGCAGGAAATTTAATAGGCAATACAAAACTTCTATTAAGTGCTTTTATTTCGTCTATGCGCTTGTACTCATCACCGCCTCCTACAATAACATAATTTTTATTAAACTGATCTGCTATCTTATCGATGCGAATGGCATCATATAAACCATCACCTTCAAAAAATTTAGGAAGGGTTTCATTTTTTATAATCGCCTCAATTGCAAGATCTGTGGTTGCCACATTACCCGTTTTGTACCAATCTATATCCTGATATAGCTGTCTCATAAGCGCCGTTGCTCCCATTTTAGAACTTGGATAGGATTGTTTTGACAATCTACTTTTATCAAAAGAATAGTGCTCTGCGCTGCGCGCCTCAAGAATACGATGAGCATCTGTACCATCTTGGTTAAGTGCAACTAATAGCCCCGTACCTCTTGCTATACCATCGTGATGGTGTGTTTGCACTACTCCAAAACCAGCTTCTAGATATTGCTTGGCACTTTTACTATCATACTCAAACATTGTAATAGCTTCTGTTTCTGGTCTTATATGATCATTCCAATAAAACCCTTCTCTCGAAGCATCATACTCTGTGGTTCTTCCACCTCCACTAGGACGTTTAGGTTTTTCTACTCCAAAATCCGTATAGATATCTATAAAAGAAGGATAGATAGATTTACCATCTAAGTCTACTGTAATGGCATTGCTATAGGCGCTAGCAGATTTGCCTGCACTTATAACCTTACCATTCTGAATGACTAGCGTTCCGTTTTTTATAATCTCACTTGGGGACACATGGATCGTGGCATTAGTAAAGACCGTATAATTG
>CAZXMY010000075.1:0-8749 GCA_964641325.1 uncultured Flavobacteriaceae bacterium
GACTTTAGGAATACGATCATTATTATGACTTCAAATATTGGGGCTAGAAAGCTTAAAGATTTTGGACAAGGTGTTGGTTTTGGAACATCAAGCAGAAAAAGCCAAGCAGATGATAATGCAAAAAGTGTGATACAAAATGCACTTAAGAAGGCCTTTGCTCCAGAATTTCTAAATCGTGTAGATGATGTAGTAGTATTTAATACGCTAGAACGAGAGCATATTCATAAGATTATTGATATTGAACTAGAGAAGCTCTACAAGCGTATTAAAGGATTAGGATACGACCTTAGCCTATCAGAAAAGGCAAAAGATTATATAAGCGAGAAAGGCTTTGATAAGGACTATGGTGCACGCCCGCTAAAGAGAGCCATCCAGAAGTATATTGAAGATGCGCTGGCAGAAGAAATTATTTCTACCAATCTAGAAGAAGGTGATGCTATTATGATGGACTTAAATAAAGATGGTGACGAATTGACTATCTCTATCGAGAAAGGCACTGCAGCACCATCAGAATAGCATTATGAACTTAACTAAAAACCAAAAAATAGGCATAGGTATTCTTACTTTTATGCCTATTGTTTTTTTTATAGGATATTTATTGTCCTTTTTTCTAATCTTCTTCGGAGCTTTTAGTGATATTTCTCAGAATACTTTTGATGGAGATTCAGGACCGACTGCTTCTTTCTTTACAGGTTTTGCTCTGGCTTTCATTTTTATTATTCTAGCCATTATTTCAGGACTAGCGGCAATGGTCTTGCATATCCTTCACGTTTCTAAAAATGAAAAGCTCAAAACTCAAACCAATGGCCAACTACTTTGGATATTAGTTATCATACTTGCCAATGGAATAGGTGGTATTATCTATTATTTTATAGAAATTCTACCGGAACCCGCTATAGACTCTTTAGAAAAGGCGCAGAAATATTAAATATAGTACCTCAATAGCCTAACATCTTTTTATTTAAAAAATTATCGTATCTTTCTGATATATAATTATTTATGTTGTATTTCGAATTTTATTGGCTCCACGTAAATTCATAGATGTGCATATCCATTTCAGGTGTTAAATCAGCTCTTTTAAACAATGCTCCATTATTACGATTTAGACATAAGCGAAGTATTTATACACGAGAATTATTTGATTAATCAAATAAAAGATGGTCAGCACGTAGAACCCAAACATGCTGAAATCCTGCAGAATGTAATTGACCAACATTTTTCCAAACGCAAACTCGTTTATATTGCAAATAGGGTGAATTCGTACTCTGTTAATCCTTTGAGTTACAAATTAACGGCTTCTATAGACAATCTAGTAGCGATGGCGATTGTCACAACCTCAGAACAAGGCATTCGAGCCGCACAATTTGAAAAGGACTTCTATACCAAACCTTTTGCTATACTTTACTCACTTAAGGAAGCAATAGTTTGGTCGCAAAAACAATTAGCAAGCGCCAATAATAAAGAGTAATTCCCTTTTAAAATAGTAAATCGGCATCTACTATAAAGCTTCTTAAGAATACCTTCCCTAACGCAATATCCTTAGAAAAAACGCGATCTTCTTTGGCAAAGGGCACGACTTCCCGATAACTATTCACAAAGCTTTCTAAAAATGGGGAACTTTTTAAAGGCTTTCTGAAATCCAATGCTTGAGCAGCGTTCAATAGTTCTATACTCAGTACGGTTTCTACATTTTCTACAACTTTAAGAAGTTTAGTGGCAGCATTTGCACCCATACTTACGTGGTCTTCTTGTCCGTTTGAAGAAACAATAGAATCTACACTTGCTGGTGTGGCAAATTGTTTATTCTGGCTCACGATACTTGCCGCAGTATACTGCGGTATCATCATCCCACTTTGTAATCCGGGATTATCCACTAGAAAAGCAGGCAAACCTCTTAAACCACTAATAAGTTGATAGGTACGGCGTTCGCTTATGCTTGCTAGTTCGGACATCGCAATAGCCAAAAAATCAAGTCCTAAAGCAAGTGGTTGTCCGTGAAAATTGCCTCCACTTATTATCTTATTTTCTTTGGGAAAAATATTAGGATTGTCTGTAACGCTGTTTATTTCTGTCTTAAAAATACTAGAAGCATAACGTATGGCGTCCTTAGTAGCACCGTGCACTTGCGGAATACACCTAAAGGAATATGGGTCCTGAACGTTGGTTTTTTCCGAGTCAGCAATGGCGCTTCCTTCTAAAAAACTTAATATCCTTTCGGCGGTTTTAATTTGACCTCTGTGCGGTCGCACAAAATGCACTAAAGCATCAAAAGGTGCACGCCTACAATCAAAAGCTTCTAAGGACACTCCACTTATTACATCTGCCATATAAGACAATTTATGACATTGTAATAAGGCATAAACACCATATGCGGTCATAAACTGGGTGCCGTTTAATAAGGCTAAGCCTTCTTTTGAGTGCAGCTTTATAGGTTCTAAATTATATTTTTGCAATTGCGCTTTCGCGAAAGCTACCTCTTCTCCATCCCAAACCTCACCTTCACCAATAAGCGGTAAGGACAAATGCGCTAGCGGCGCCAAATCTCCACTCGCACCCAAAGAACCTTGACTATAAATTACGGGTAAGATGTCAAAATTATAAAAATCAATCAATCGCTGTACGGTATCTAAATGCACACCGCTATGTCCATAACTCAAGGATTGAATCTTGAGTAAAATCATTAATTTAACAATTGGCTTGGGTACATAATCTCCAGTACCACAAGCATGAGATCGTACTAAATTTTCTTGTAAAAGGGTAAGGTTTTTATCTTGAATTTCTACATTACAAAGACTCCCAAAACCAGTATTAATTCCATAAAAAGGAACATCACTTTCTAAAGTTACTTTATCTAAATAGGCACGCGATGCCTTAATATTATGCGTACTTTCCTCACTTAAAGCGAGTTGCATATCTTGATCTAAAATCGTGCTTATGGTAGTAAAATCAAGGAGTTCGTTACTTATGTAGTGAATTTCTGGCATTAGCTATGGTTTGCTGCAATTTCGGAAAATAATACCACAGTAAAAAGTAGAATACTCTTTAGAAAATTATATTCTTCAAGGAAATACGGGTGTAGATTGCATTTGTTTTTCGCGAAAGCGTACTACTTCTCTTCTTCGATATCTATTACATCAGATAACTTAGAATTCTTAAATACATAGGTATACAACCACATTAAGGTAAATGAAGGGATGATGTCTAATCCAGGGATAATCTCTTCTATAAAAGTGGCAACTCCAGCAATCTTACCTGCATTACCTTTGTAAAAACGGGTCATTAACCAAGCGGTTAATGGTGCCCAAACAATATCCGCAAAATCACCTATAATAGGAAGTACCCAACTAGAAGTTAGCATCCCAACAGCATCGATAACGAGGCCGTAAAATAAAAGTTTGTATTTACTCATAACGTATTAAATATAATACATTAAAAGCAATTAGTATTCCAAAACGCAATTAGGAAAGGTCTGAGCTAATAAGCTTTAAAAATTCGTTGCGTGTTTCCTGTTTTTCAAACTGTCCTCTAAAACCAGAAGTTGTAGTGGTAGAATTTTGTTTTTGTACACCACGCATCATCATACACATATGACTTGCTTCGATAACCACAGCAACGCCTTGCGGCTTTAATGTGCTATTAATACATTCTAAGATGTCATGGGTGAGACGTTCTTGCACTTGCAGCCGCCTTGAAAAAACATCAACAATTCTTGGAAGCTTGCTTAAGCCTACGATATGCCCATTAGGAATATAAGCAATGTGGGCTTTACCAAAAAAAGGCAACATATGATGCTCACAGAGAGAATACAACTCTATATCCTTTACAATAACCATATCATCATAATCTTCCTTGAACATGGCACTTCTAAGTATTTCTGACGCATCCATATAATAGCCAGAAGTGAGAAATTGCATTGCTTTTGCAGCTCTTTCTGGTGTCTTTACTATACCTTCTCTTTCTGTGTCTTCTCCTAGATTTTTGATGATAGATTTAAAACTTCCTTTTACGTCATCAGTAACTTGAATGTTGTATTCTTCAAACTTCTTATAAGGCATATTAACTTGCTAATAAAGGGGTTGTATAATAATCTTTGTACTTGGCTTCTACCCTATTTACTAAAGGAAATATAAGTTGAGTCGAATACGGCAATGCTCTGTGTATCTCATAATAGTTGTGATGGAAATATTCCGCCTCAAAAAAGGTATTGTTCATTTCTACTTGAGTACAAATAGCTGAGGGAAAGATATTGTTTTCTGACAAGTTATTAATGTAATCTTGTACAATTTTTGCTTTTTGTATGGAAGAACATCCGATATACGAACGGTATTGAGAACCTTTCTCTACACCTTGTGCATTCGCGAGAGTAGGATTATGCATATCAAAAAAGATAGCGAGTAGTGATTGTAGGTCAATAAGCTTAGGGTCATAGTAGATTTGAACGACTTCGGCATGTGCTGTTTGGCCTGAGCATACTTCTCTATACAATGGATTGTCTACTGTTCCACCAGCAAATCCAGGCGTTACGCGTAATATCCCATGTAGATTTTTAAAAACGGCTTCGGTAATCCAAAAGCTGCCTCCACCTAATAAGATTGACTCTACATTTTTCATAATGCTTATTTTGTTTAAACTAATTTATAATTTATTAAACAAAATAAAAATGTTTTTAACTTTTAATTAGTACAATTCAATCTATGCTACTAGTAGATTTGCAAGGAATTAAGAATACCCATGCGCCACCATCTACTATTCCTTTTGTTGCTTCTTAGCACCCTAGTTTCTTATGGGCAACAATCAGAAAAAACACTTCAAGCTCATAGAATTACAGAAGCACCCAAGATAGACGGAATCTTAGATGAGGCCGTTTGGGCTAGTATTGAACCTTCTGGAGATTTTGTAATGTTTGAACCTGGTAATGAAGGTGTTATCCCAGAAGACAAAAGAACCGAAATAAAAATGGCTTATGATGATAAAGCCGTTTATATCGCAGCCTATTTATATCATCCCAATCCAGAAACTATAGCTAGTCAGTTTAGCCAACGTGATGAAGTTTTTGTACAAGCAGATAACTTTGTAGTAGCGCTTAATACGTATAATGATGGTCTTAATGAAACGCGATTTTATGTGACCAGTGCAGGTACTATAGGTGACCAAAGGATAACACAAAACAATCAAGACTTTGGATTTAATGTTGTCTTTGATTGTCGTATTTCCAAAGATGCACAAGGATGGTATGCCGAGTTTAAAATTCCATACAATGCGTTGCGTTTTCCAGAAGCTAAAGAACAAAATTGGAGCGTGAACTTTTACAGAAGACTGGTAAATGAAAATCAAACGCATAGTTGGAGTTTTATAGACCGTGGTATTGGGAGAGACACACAGTATAATGGAAAAGTAACAGGAGTGCGAGATATTGATGCCCCCGTTAGGTTAACGTTTTTTCCTTTCGCGCAAGCGGTAAGTTCGTTTTCTGATGGAGAAACAAATGCTAGTATTGCTGGTGGCGTAGATATTAAATACGGTCTGAGCGATAGTTTTACCTTAGATGCACAGCTTATTCCAGATTTTGGACAGGTAGCCTTTGATGAAGTTAGGCTTAACTTGGGTCCTTTTGAACAAACTTTTGGTGAAAATAGACCTTTCTTTACAGAGGGTATTGATTTATTTCAAAAAGGGCGAATCTTTTTCTCCAGACGAATTGGTGGCAATCCAACAGGAGCAGAACCCGAAGAAAATGAGGTCTTTACAGACTTACCATCTAGTGTAAAACTTCTTAATTCTTTAAAAATTTCTGGGCGTACTAAAAATGGTTTGGGCGTAGGTTTTCTCAACTCTATAGCAGAAAGAACTTTTGGAACAGTTCAAGATACGATTACAAGTGAACAAAGAGAAGTCGTGGTAGAACCGCTTACTAATTACAATGTTTTTGTACTAGATCAGCAGTTTAATAATAACTCCTCTGTCTCTTTAATAAATACAAATGTCTTACGAAGTGGTAGTGACTTTAGAGATGCTAATGTTACCGGGGCTGTTTTTGACATCGCAGATAAGGCTAATAATTACAGAGCTTCAGGTCGTGCTATCGTTAGTAATGTTAAGGAATTAGGTGATGTAACCACTGGTTTTCAGTCAGAATTTGACTTTCAAAAAATAAGCGGTTCCTGGCGCTATCGCGTGGGCCACGACTTTGCAGACACCTCTGTAGATATTAATGATTTAGGATTACTGTTTAGAAACAATTTTAACAGCTTTACACTAGGGGGTTCCTATGAACTCATTCAACCTACAAAAACCTTTAATGGATATAGAATAGAACTTACTGCACGACATAGAAGATTATATAGGCCTAGCGTACAAACCCGTAATTCTATACGACTGAATTCTTTCTTTTTTACCAAGGAACGCCTAGCCTTTGGTGCTTCTACTTCATACAATAGCGAAGAACAAGATTATTTCGAACCAAGAGTAGAGGGGCGTTTTGTGACCTTTGACCCTAATCTTGGTATCGGTGGTTTTATTAGCACAGACTTTAGAAAGAAGTTTGCTTTGGATTTAAATGTTGATGGTCGTACGTGGTTTAATGAAATAGATGAACAACAATCTAATTTTGGGCTAGAGTTTTCCCCGCGTTACCGTTTTTCTGACCGTTTCCTGCTCGTTCTCTCAACAAGTTATAATGCCGCCAAAAATAATTTTGGATGGGTAGATAATACAGATACAGAGGTATTTCTAGGACTTCGTGATATTACATCTGTGGAGAATACGTTAACTGCGAGTTACAATTTTGACTCCTATAAAGCCATAGACTTACGTATTAGAAATTTCTGGAGTACAGCAGACCATAGCAGCGAAATCTATTATTTACTCAATGAAGATGGCTCTAGAACTCAGTTAGAGACTTATGACCTTACCCAAAGAAGAGACCCAAATACCAATTTTAATATCTGGAATATGGATTTGAGATTTAGATGGCGTTTTGCTCCTGGTAGTGAAGCTTCATTGCTCTATCGCAATAATATATTTAATAGTGATGACCAATCTACTTTGAGTTATGGAGAAAGCCTAGGTAACTTATTTGACCAGACCATACAGCATACCCTATCCCTTAGAGTAACGTATTTTATTGATTATAATAACGTTAAAGGGATTTTTAAGAAACCTTCCTAACTAGGCATTGCCTACTCCGCTTTTATATAGTATTTTCACTCTAAAGAAAACGCAATGGTCACCGCTAAACATATTTCAAAAACCTATGGCTCCCTACAAGTACTAAAAGACGTAGCCTTAGAGGTTAAAAAAGGAGAAATAATAGCTATAGTAGGTCCGAGTGGTGCGGGTAAAACAACCCTATTACAGATTTTGGGAACCCTAGATTTTCCTGAAGAAAACAAGAATGCTACCTTAAATATTAATGGCGAGAATGTAATTGGGCTTTCGCCAAAGGACCTCAGTGGGTTTAGAAATAAACATCTGGGTTTTATTTTTCAGTTTCATCAATTATTACCTGAGTTTACGGCGATTGAAAATGTATGTATCCCTGCTTACATTGCCAAAAAATCAAAAAATGAATCTGAAGAAAGAGCCAAAGAACTCCTCACCTTTTTAGGCTTGTCGCATCGTTTTGAGCATAAACCTAATGAACTCTCTGGCGGCGAGCAACAACGTGTGGCTGTGGCGCGAGCGCTTATGAACAAACCAGGACTTATTCTTGCCGATGAGCCTTCAGGAAACCTAGATACAGAAAGCGCAGATGTATTACACAAACTTTTCTTTAAGCTAAGAGATAATTTTGGACATACTATCATTATCGTAACGCATAACCAAGAACTTGCAGATATGGCAGACCGTAAACTTACTATGGTAGATGGCAAGTTTGTGACCAACTAAAATGGGCGTTGTACTTCTATATTGGATATATCTTTTTTGTACCACACATATTATCGGTTGCAGTCTAAGTAGGCTTTTACGCGTTAGAAATATCAATCCTTTTTTAATCCCGTTTTATGGAGGTTTTTTGATTGCCATTCTTGGTGGTTTATATGCAATATGGGGCAATTTAGGAATAGGTTTTGAAACTATATTAGGTATCATCACCCTTGCATTAGGATTTATAAATCGTAATGAAGTAATTGATTATTTTTTTTCGCTTAAAGCGAAAATATTAGCCCTTTCTACATACTCTAAAATTATACTTAGCGTTATTGCCCTTTTTGCGCTCGCACAATGCGCAAGTGCACCATATATCATTGATAATGAATCGTATTACATACAAACCATAAAATGGTTAGACAGCTATGGATATGTGCCTGGATTAGCCAATTTTCATTTTTTCTTAGGTCAAAATTCAGGGTGGCATGTATTGCAAAGTGCTCTTAATCTGAATAGTTTTTCTCAGCTATTAAACGATATTAATGGCTTTTATTTAGTAGTAGGAAATGCTTATGCTTTAGATAAGTTACAACAATATCGAAGTTCAAAATCTTTAATATTCTTAGCAGCAGGCCTCTTTCCAATTTTTAATGTATTCTTTTTTCAATTTATAAGTTCGCCATCTCCAGATTTGCCTATCTATCTCATAACGTTCATTCTTTTTACAGAGTTTGCGATATATTTTGTTCCGGAAGAAAAAGAACGCACACCAATTATTTTGCTAGCAATACTTGTAATTTTTGCGGTATACATTAAGGTAATTGCTATTTTCCTGCTTCCTTTTCCCCTGTTTTTATACCTCAAGAATAAAGCTATATTT